>JANMDS010000488.1:0-2157 GCA_031376405.1 Betaproteobacteria bacterium | reverse complement strand
CATTGCGAGTGTTCACGATCTATTCGCTCCTTCGTTATGGGTTGGTGTATTGCCGTCATGAGTGTAACCAGCATCGTCATCACCTGCGCACGACAACGGCAACGGAATTCCCTAATAACCTGCGGCGTAAAAACGGGTTGTTTTTCGATTTATCTGCCCAAAAAAAGTGGAACAATCTAGCGACGCAACCAACCCGTTGCGCAACAATCTACCTATGATCATTCCCCTCACGGCGAACCCGCCCGCGCTGCAGTTTGACGACCGCTCCAAGCAAGAAACCCACTACACCACCTGCTACATGTGTGCGTGTCGCTGCGGCATCAAAGTGACTACCGAAGCGGGCAAAGTGCGCTTCATACAGGGCACGGCTTCACACCCGACGAACCAAGGCGTGCTCTGCGCCAAAGGCAGCGCGGGCATCATGAAACAAAATTCGCCCGCGAAATTAAAGCATCCGATGATTCGTAGGCCCGGAACGGAACGCGGTGATGGCTTATACGATCCGATTTCGTGGGACGACGCGCTAGATATGCTCACCAAACGGCTCGCGCACATCCGCGCGACTGAGCCGAGGAAGCTCGCCTTTTTCACGGGGCGGGATCAAATGCAAGCGCTCACGGGGCTGTGGGCCCAACAATTTGGCACACCCAATTGGGCGGCGCATGGTGGCTTTTGCAGCGTGAATATGGCCGCGGCAGGCTTGTATTCCATCGGCTACGCCTTTTGGGAATTTGGCGCGCCGGACTGGGATCACGCGAAATATTTCATGCTCTGGGGCGTAGCAGAAGATCACTCTTCCAACCCCATCAAGATTGGTTTAGGCAAATTGAAAGAGCGGGGCGCAAAGTTTGTGAGCGTAAACCCCGTGCGCACGGGCTATAGCGCGATTGCGGATGAGTGGGTGCCGATTCGCCCCGGCACCGATGGCTTGCTCGCGTTGGCGATGGTGCATGTGTTGCTCGATCGGGAATTGTTTGATTGGGATTTTTTAGCGAAATATACGAACGCGCCGTGGTTGGTGATTTCCAATCCGGGACAGAGTGATGATGGGTTGTTTCTGCGCGATGCAGAGGGCAAGCCGCTGGTGTGGGATTTACATTCCCAATCGTTGCAGCAGATGAAAAAGGGCGTGGCGCCTGCGCTGTTTCATGCTTCCGGCAAATACAAAACCGTCATGCAACTCATGGCCGAGCGCTACACCGCCGAAGAATATTCGCCCAAAAACGTAGCTGAACAATGCGGTGTACCTGCGGCGCAGATTGAGCGCTTGGCGCTTGAAATGGCCCACGTTGCCTTCAAAGAATCCATCACGCTGCCCATTAAGTGGACGGATGTGTACGGCAACGAACACGACAGCGTCACCGGCCGCCCCGTGGCGATGTACGCCATGCGCGGCATTAGCGCACATAGCAATGGCTTTCAAACTTGTCGCGCGTTGCACATGATTCAAATGCTCTTAGGCGCGCTCGAAGGGCCGGGCAATTTCCGCTCGAAAGCGCCCTTCCCTAAGCCCATTCCGCCGCATCAATTGCCGGAAAATGATGTCACAGCGATGGACGCGCCGAACACGCCGTTGCCCCGCACGCCGCTCGGCTTCCCGACGCGGCCCGAAGAGCTTGCGATTGATGCGAACGGCAATCCGCTGCGGATTGATAAAGCCTACTCGTGGGAATCGCCGATTGCCGCGCACGGCATGATGCACATGGTGATTAAAAACGCCGCGAACCACGATCCGTACCCAATTGATACGCTCATTTTGTTCATGGCGAACATGGCGTGGAACTCCTCAATGAACACCGAGCAAACGCAAGCGATGTTGCGCGCGAAGGGCACCGATGGCGAACACAAAATACCCTTCATCGTCGTAGCCGATGCGTTTGATAGCGAGATGGTGCGCTTCGCCGATTTGGTGTTACCAGACACCACCTACCTCGAACGCTACGACGCGATTTCATTGCTGGACCGCCCGATCAGCGAGCCCGATGCCGCCGCAGATGCGATTCGCCACCCGATTTTGAAAGTAGATCGAGATGTGCGCCCGTGGCAAGATGTGTTGGTGGAGCTGGCTTCGCGTTTGCAATTTCCGGCGTTCACTGCGCTTGGTGGCGCGCGTAAGTTCAAAGATTATCCTGACTTCATTACCAACTATGAGCGCGC
>JANMDS010000471.1:0-5560 GCA_031376405.1 Betaproteobacteria bacterium | reverse complement strand
TCTTCGTGATCAATTGCAATTTGCAACGGCTCGACGGCCCCGTGCGCGGCAATGGAAAAATCGTGCAAGAACTCGAAGGCGATTTCCGTGGCTCAGGCTGGAATGTAGTGAAGCTACTATGGGGCGGCTACTGGGATGAGCTCTTAGCCAAAGATAAAGATGGCTGGCTCAAAAAGCGCATGGAAGAAGCGGTGGATGGCGAATACCAAAACTTCAAGGCTAAAGATGGCGCGTATGTGCGTGAGAAATTCTTCGGCAAATATCCAGAATTAAAAGCGATGGTGGCCACGATGTCTGACGACGACATCTGGCGCCTCAATCGTGGCGGGCACGACCCGCATAAAATTTATGCGGCTTACGACTCTGCGTGCAAACACAAAGGTCAGCCGACCGTCATCCTCGCCAAAACGGTAAAAGGATACGGCATGGGGCATTCGGGCGAGGGCTTAAATATTGCCCATCAAGCCAAGAAGATGGATTTGGAGTCGCTGCAAGGCATGCGCTCGCGCTTTGGCATTCCCCTAAAAGACGACGAGCTAGAAGCCCTGCCCTACTTTAAGCCCGGGCCGGATACGCCCGAATACAAATACATGGCCGAGCGCCGTGCGGCGTTGGGCGGCTACTTGCCTAATCGCCGGATGAAATCGGATTTAACGCTGCAAGCGCCCGCGCTAGATGCCTTCAAAACGCAACTGGAATCGAGCGGTGAGCGGGAAATTTCGACCACGATGGCGTTCGTGCGGATTTTGAATACGCTGGTGAAAGATAAAGCGATCGGTAAGCATATCGTGCCCATCGTGCCGGATGAATCGCGTACGTTTGGTATGGAAGGCATGTTCCGCCAACTCGGCATTTGGTCGCAAAAAGGCCAGCTCTATGAACCGGTGGATTCCGATCAATTGAGTTGGTACAAAGAAATTAAGAACGGTCAAATTTTGCAAGAAGGCATCAACGAGCCTGGCGCGATGAGCTCGTGGATTGCGGCGGCTACGGCGTACAGCAATAGCAATGTACCGATGATGCCGTTCTACATTTACTACTCGATGTTCGGCGTGCAACGCGTGGGCGATTTGGCTTGGGCTGCCGGCGACATGCGGGCGCGGGGCTTCTTAGTCGGCGGCACGGCGGGGCGCACCACATTGAACGGCGAAGGCCTGCAACACGAAGACGGTCACTCCCACATTTGGTTTGGCTCGATCCCCAATTGCCGCTGCTACGACCCGACGTTTAGCTACGAAGTCGCGGTCATCGTGCAGCATGGGCTAGATCGTATGCTCACGCAGCAGCAAGATGAGTTTTATTACCTCACCGTAATGAACGAAAACTACACGCACCCTGCCATGCCCGAAAACTGCGCCGCAGGTATTGTGAAGGGCATGTATCTCTTCCAAGAAGGCGCGAAGAGCACCGGCAAGCGCGTACAGCTCTTGGGCTCGGGTACGATTTTCAGAGAAGTGATTGCGGCAGCGGAATTACTCAAAAAAGATTTCGGCGTAGAAGCCGATATCTGGAGCTGCCCATCGTTTAACGAATTGCGCCGCGATGGGATGGCCGCTGAGCGCCACAATATGTTGCACCCCACCGATTCTGTGCCGCAGGTATCTTATGTTGGTCAATGCTTGAATGATCGTGCGGGCCCGGTAATCGCCGCCACGGACTACATACGCACGTACGCCGACAACATTCGACCGTATATTAAAAAGACTTACAAAGTATTAGGCACGGATGGGTTTGGGCGCAGCGATTCACGCGAAAATCTGCGCCGCTTCTTCGAGGTAAATCGGTATTTCGTAACCATCGCTGCGTTGAAGGCGCTTGCAGAAGATCGCGAGATCCCTGTGGCGGTGGTTGCTGAGGCAATCAAAAAATATAACGTGGACGTGACGCGTCCTGATCCTTGGATGGTGTGAGCATGGCGATCATTGAAGTTAAGGTTCCAGACATTGGGGATTTCGCAGACATCCCCGTGATTGAAGTATTGGTGAAGGTGGGAGACACGGTTGAGAAAGAGCAATCGTTGGTCACCCTTGAATCCGATAAGGCTACGCTTGAAGTACCGGCATCGCACGCAGGCGTGATCACCGAAATCAAGCTCAAAGTGGGTGATAAGGTGAGCATGGGCTCAGTGGTGTTGACATTGGATGCAGCTGCGGCAAGCGCTCCTGCACCTACCTCAGCGAAGGCTGCTTCCCCGCCGCCTGCCGCAGTATCGCCGCCGCCCTCTCCCCAACCCTCCCCCCCGGGGGGAGGGGGTGCCCCAGTACCTGCGGCGCAGATTTCAGCGCCTGCGAGCGTTAACGAGGCAAACTTCAAGCTCGCGCATGCCTCACCCTCCGTGCGCAAATTTGCGCGTGAATTGGGCGTTGATTTGTCGCTCGTCAAAGGTAGCGCAGAAAAAGGTCGGATTACACAAGCGGACGTGCAGGGGTTTGTGAAATCCGCGCTTTCGGGCGGTTTACCTGCGGCGCCGAATGCTGCGGCAGGAAGTGGTGCAGCGCTCGGCTTGATCCCGTGGCCGAAAGTTGATTTTGCAAAATTCGGCGCGATTGAGAGCAAACCACTTTCGCGCATCAAGAAATTGTCCGGCGCAAATTTGCACCGCAATTGGGTGATGATCCCGCACGTGACCAACCACGATGAGGCGGACATTACCGAGTTGGAAGCGTTCCGCTTGCAGCTCAACAAAGAAAATGAAAAAAGCGGCATGAAAGTATCGATGCTTTCTTTCATGATTAAAGCGAGCGTGGCCACGCTCAAAAAATTTCCAAATTTCAACGCCAGCTTAGATGGCGACAATTTAGTGTTGAAGAAATATTTCAACATCGGTTTCGCAGCCGATACGCCCAACGGCTTGGTTGTGCCCGTCATCAAAAATGCAGATCAAAAAGGCATTGTTGAAATTGCCAAAGAGATGAGCGAGCTCGCGGGCCTTGCGCGCGATGGCAAATTAAAGCCCGATCAAATGCAAGGCGGCTGCTTCTCGATCTCTTCTCTCGGCGGCATCGGTGGCACTTACTTCACGCCAATCATCAACGCCCCAGAAGTTTCGATCATGGGCGTGTGCAAAGGTGAAATCAAACCGAAATGGAACGGCAAAGAGTTCGTACCGCGTTTGATGTTGCCACTCTCGCTCTCGTGGGATCATCGGGTGATTGATGGGGCAGAAGCCGCACGGTTTAACGTGTATTTCTCGCAATTGATGGCAGATTTTCGGCGGATTGCGTTATGAGCTTAATCGAAGTCAAAGTCCCCGATATTGGGGATTTCAAAGGAATCCCCGTGATTGAAGTGCTCGTGAAGCCAGGGGACACGGTGGAAAAAGAGCAATCACTGGTTACGCTCGAATCTGATAAAGCCACGATGGAAGTGCCCGCGTCGCACGCGGGCGTGGTGAAAGAAATCAAGTTGAAGGTGGGCGATTTGGTGAGCATGGGCTCGCTTGTGCTCACGCTGGAAGCGGCCTCCGATGTTGCCCCTCCCCCTGGGGGGGAGGGTGCAGCGATTTCCGCATCAGTTCCGACCCCACCGACGAATCCGCCACCCTCTCCCCAACCCTCCCCCCCGGGGGGAGGGAGCGCTGCCGTAAACCCTGCGGCGCAGTTTTCCGGCAAAACCGATCTCGAATGTGATCTCTTAGTTTTAGGCGCAGGCCCCGGCGGTTATTCCGCAGCGTTCCGCGCGGCGGATTTAGGCTTAAACGTCGTGCTCGTTGAGCGTTACGCTACTTTGGGTGGTGTGTGCTTAAACGTCGGTTGCATTCCTTCCAAAGCGTTGTTACACGTCGCCGCGGTGATGGATGAAGTCACCCACTTCGCTGATTTGGGCGTGACGTATGCCGCGCCGAAAGTGGAGTTGCCCAAGCTCAAAGCCCATAAAGAAAAAGTCATCGCCAAGCTCACGGGCGGGCTCGCGGGCATGGCGAAAATGCGCAAAGTTACGGTCGTGCGCGGCTACGGCGCGTTCGTCGGCGCGAACCACGTTACGGTGGAATCAACGCAAGGCGCAGCCCAAGAAAAAACGGGCGAAATCAAAACCATTCAATTCAAATCCGCGGTCATCGCGGCGGGCTCGCAAGCCGTGCGCTTACCGTTTCTGCCCGAAGACCCGCGCATCGTGGATAGCACGGGCGCGCTCTTGCTCGATGCGAAGCCAGAGAAGATGCTCATCGTCGGCGGCGGCATCATCGGGCTCGAAATGGGCACGGTGTATTCCACCCTCGGCGCGCGGCTCGACGTGGTTGAAATGTTAGACGGCCTCATGCAAGGCGCAGATCGGGATTTGGTGAAGGTCTGGGAGAAGATGAACAAACACCGTTTCGACCACATCATGTTGAAAACGAAAACGGTGGGCGCGGAAGCCAAGAAAGACGGCATTCACGTTACCTTCGAAGGCCCGAACGGCTCCGAAACAAAACGCTACGATATGGTGTTGCAAGCCGTAGGCCGCTCGCCCAACGGCAAGAAAATCGCCGCTGAAAAAGCAGGTGTAGCGGTCACGGATCGCGGCTTCATTAACGTAGATAACCAAATGCGCACCAACGTGCCGCATATCTACGCCATTGGCGATATCGTTGGCCAGCCGATGCTCGCGCACAAGGCCGTGCATGAGGCGCACGTAGCCGCCGAAAACGCTGCGGGACACAAAGCGTTTTTCGATGCAAGAGTGATCCCAAGCGTCGCCTACACTGACCCCGAAGTCGCGTGGGTGGGTATCACCGAAGAGCAAGCCAAAGCCGCGGGTACGAAAGTGAAAAAAGGCTTATTCCCCTGGGCAGCCAGCGGCCGCGCGATTGCGAATGGCCGCGATGAAGGCTTCACCAAATTACTCTTCGACGAAGCCAGCGGCCACATCATCGGCGGCGGCATCGTAGGCACCCACGCCGGAGATTTCATTGGGGAAGTCGCGCTTGCGATTGAAATGGGCGCAGACAGCGTGGATATCGGAAAGACGATTCACCCGCATCCTACGCTGGGCGAATCAATTGGGCTGGCAGCGGAAGCGGCGGATGGGCACTGCACGGATTTGCCGCCGGTGAAGCGGTAGGGTGTTCCTAGGCTGCATTGAAAATAAAAACGGGCACAAAGTGCCCGTTTTTATGTGATCTCCAGTCTTCAACCATGCAGATCAAATCTCACCATTTCGAAGAAAAAACGATGTACCAGCAACCCAGAATCAACACCGGAACATATAGCGGAGCACCGATCAACGCGCAGTGAACGACTGAAGGTCCGACTATATCAACCGTTACATGCTTGAAAACTAGTTTTCTCTGCGCACTTTTGAAAACTGCAATTACCGCTCTGCGATTTTCGCCAGGCTCTGCCTCAAGTAGTTCCCGTCTTCCGTCACTCCAAAGCTGCCAAAACCCCAATGCTTCTGCCGTTCTTTTTATCAACGGATATCGCCGGCAGAATTCCAATTCCTTTCGAAACTGGTCGATATCCTCAAAATCATTGTTCATACTTTTTCCTTGGACGCGCAATACTCCAGGCGCGTCATTAGTGGTTTCGCTCAGCTGGCTCTGAACGTACTACGCCCTCAATCTAGGTATTCATTTTTC
>JANMDS010000446.1:0-16351 GCA_031376405.1 Betaproteobacteria bacterium | reverse complement strand
TTTTCCGCGACGAAATCGAAAAGCTGGCTCCACTGGCCGAGAACGATCCTGTCACGGTGTATCAGGGAGGCTTTTTCACCGCGCTTGGCCCCTATCCAATAGCATAACAACAATGAACATGTAGCAACAAATTCGATCAACAAGGAGACACTATGAACCCCACGCTTAAAACACTCACCGCGGTATTGCTCGCCAGCATTTCTGCTGGCGTATCCGCGCAAAATATCACCTTGAAATCTCACGATACCCACCCGGCGGGCTACCCAACGGTTGAGGCAATGGTGAGCTTTGGTAAGAAAATTGAAGCCGCCACGAGCGGGCGCATCAAGCTGCAGATGTTTCCCGGCGCAGTGCTGGGCCAAGAAAAAGAAGCTGTAGAGCAAGTACAGTTGGGTGCAATTCAAATTGCGCGAATCTCGTTGGGCGTAATCGGCCCCATCGTGCCCGAAGTTAACGTGTTCAATATGCCGTTTGTGTTCCGAACAGAAGCCCACATGCGCAACGTCATTGATGGCGATATCGGCCAAGAGTTGCTCGACAAAGTTACCAATAGCTCGGCGCGCTTGGTCGGTTTAGGTTTCATGGACGGGGGCTCGCGTAATCTGTACACCAAGAAAAAAGTGCTCACGCCTGCAGATTTAAAGGGTCAAAAAGTGCGCATGATGGGCAACCCACTTTTCGTCGATACGATGAATGCAATGGGGGGCAACGGCATTGCAATGGCCTATGGCGAAGTGTTCAGCGCGCTGCAAACAGGCGTGATCGACGGCGCTGAGAACAACCCGCCGAGCTACTTCACAGCCAACCACTACAACACGCCTGCGAAGTTTTACGCGCAGACCAATCATCTCATCATCCCAGAAATCTTCGTAATGTCGAAAATTACCTGGGACAAACTTTCTGCCGAAGACAAAGCGCTCGTTAAAAAACTTTCTCGCGAAGCGCAAATGGAGCAACGTGGCATCTGGGATAAATCTGTTGCCGATTATTCTGGTAAGTTAAAAGCCGCAGGCATTGAGTTTGTGCCCGTGGATCAAAAACTTTTTTTTGATGCTACAGCACCGGTGCGCGCAAAGTATGGAGAGAAGCTTGCCGATTTGATGAAACGCGTAGGCGACGTTAAGTAACCCCAACGCTGCAAAATCCTAACCACTTCGGCGCAACTTCCAACAAAAAGTTGCGCCGTTGTTTTATCTGCGCACTGGAAACTGAAATGATTCATTCACTGCTCGACCGCGCGTATCTCGCTTGCGTTTGGATTGCGGGCTTATCCATTTTCTGCATGTCCATCATCATCCCGTGGGGTATTTTTTCCCGTTATGTATTGGGTACGGGTTCGCAGTGGCCGGAGCCGGTTTCGATCTTGTTTATGGTGATGTTCACTTTTTTTGGCGCCGCCGCAGGTGTGCGGGCCAGCACGCACATATCAGTAGAAATGATTACAGACCGCGTTTCACCGGCGCTCAAGAAAATTGCTGGGCACCTCGTGAATTTATTCATGATTGTGCTGAGTTTGTTTATGGTGATTTGGGGCGCCAAACTCTGCTTAGGCACCATGCAGCAAACGGTACCCGATCTGCCATGGATGCCGGTTGGTATCACCTACTTACCCGTGCCGCTCGGTGGGTTGATGACGCTTTTGTTCGTACTAGAGCGCACGTTTTTCGGTGCGCAAACCCATCGCAAGGTCATCAATATTGATCCTGAAATTAAAGAGGACGCGAACTAATCATGGATGCATTCATCTTGCTTGGTAGTTTTGCGTTTCTCATCGTGATTGGCGTGCCGGTGGCGTATTCGCTCGGTATTTCGGCCATCGTTGGGGCGTTGTGGATGGATATTCCCATTGACGCGATCATGATTCAAATTGCCGCCGGTGTGAACAAATTTTCCTTGCTCGCCATCCCGTTTTTCGTGCTCGCAGGCGCGATCATGGCCGAAGGCGGTATGTCCCGGCGCTTGGTCGCGTTTGCCAGCGTGTTGGTCGGGTTTATTCGCGGTGGATTGTCGCTCGTAAATATTTTGGCCTCTACATTTTTTGGTGCGATCTCGGGCTCCTCGGTTGCAGATACGGCCTCGATTGGCTCGGTGCTCATCCCCGAAATGGAGAAAAAAGGTTACCCGCGCGAGTTCGCCACTGCGGTGACCGTGAGTGGTTCAGTGCAAGCAATATTGATTCCACCTAGCCACAATGCCGTGCTTTATTCGCTTGCCACCGGCGGCAGTGTTTCGATCTCTGCGCTCTTTATCGCAGGCGTGTTGCCCGGCTTGTTGTTGGGCTTCACGCTCATTTTGCTTTGCCTCTACATTGCAAAAAAGCGCAATTTTCCCAAGGGCGACCCGATTCCGATGAAAGAAGCCCTCAGGCTTTCTGCTGAAGCGCTGTGGGGCTTAATGACGATGGTGATTATTTTGGGCGGCATTTTGTCAGGCATATTTACCGCAACCGAGTCCGCCGCCATTGCCGTGGTCTGGGCGTTTTTTGTCACCATGTTCATCTACCGAGATTACAAGTGGAGCGATTTGCCAAAACTTGTTCATCGGGTCGTTAAAACGGTTTCGATTGTGATGATCTTAATCGGCTTCGCCGCCGCATTTGGCTACATACTCACACTCATGCAAGTGCCCCAACAAATCACCGAAGGCTTGGCTGCGCTTTCCGATAATAAGTACGTGATTTTGTTTGCTATCAATATTTTGTTGCTCGCGCTCGGCACGTTGATGGACATGGCCCCGCTCATCCTCATCCTCACGCCTATGCTCATGCCGATTGTGAAAACAATGGGGATTGACCCCGTTCATTTCGGCATGATCATGATGGTGAATTTGAGTATTGGCTTACTCACGCCGCCGGTAGGGGCTCTGCTTTTTGTTGGCAGTGCGGTGGGTAAAGTGTCGATTGAAAAGTTAGTGCGCGCGCTCTTCCCATTTTTCGGTGTGCTACTTTTTGTGCTCACCATGGTTACGTATGTGCCAGCACTATCGTTATGGTTGCCAGGCGTCATGTTGGGGAAGTAACCTGCCCCAATACCCGCGGCGTAAAACGAGCTAGTTTTGGAGATTATCTACTTGAAAACAGTGTGTTTTGTGGCGCAAATATTGTGATCTTGGTGCTCAGCGTTTGAGCACTCGCGCCGCGTCCATCGCAAAGTACGTTACGATGCAATCCGCGCCTGCGCGTTTGAACGCGGTGAGCGATTCCATCATTGCTTTTTCTTCATCGAGCCAGCCGCGTTCGGCGGCGGCTTTAATCATCGCGTATTCACCGCTTACTTGATACGCCGCAGTGGGGCGGCGAAATTTTTCTTTCATGCGCTGCAAAATATCGAGGTACGGCAAGCCAGGCTTCACCATAAGCATATCCGCCCCTTCGGCGATATCGGCTTCGGCCTCGCGCAAGGCTTCGTCGCTATTGGTCGGATCTAAATAATATTGCAGCTTGTTGGCTTTGCCCAGACCCGTAGCCGAGCCCACTGCTTCGCGGTACGGCCCGTAAAACGCACTGGCGTATTTGGCGGTGTAGGCGATGACGCGGGTGTGGATAAAGCCTTCCGCGTCCAGCGCGGCGCGAATGCGCCCGATACGCCCATCCATCATGTCAGAGGGCCCCACCATATCAGTTCCGGCGCGGGCTTGGGCGAGCGCTTGCTTTACCAGCGCATCAATCGTTTCATCGTTTAACACGTAGCCCGAGTCGGTGAGGAGTCCGTCTTGCCCGTGCGAGGTATACGGATCGAGGGCCACATCGGTCATGACGCCCAATTGCGGGAATTCTTTTTTGAGCGCGCGCACAAAACGCGGAATCAAACCCGCATCGTTCCACGATTCGCATCCGTCGGGCGTTTTTTGTGCAGCGGGAATGGAAGGGAAAATCGCGATGGCTGGGATGCCGAGCTTCACGCATTCTTCGCAATCTTTGAGTGTGAGATCAATGCTTTTTCGCGCCATGCCAGGCATGCCGGCAATCGGCTCCGCAACGCCTTGGCCTTCGCATACGAAAAGGCCCTGCATGAGATCGTTGGTGGTAAGCACGCTTTCGCGGTGCATGCGGCGCGAAAAATCATCGGCGCGCATGCGCCGAGGGCGGGAGAGGGGATAAGCTGGAGAACTCATCCAGCAAGTTTAACGACTGAATCGAGGCGCTCTCAATCGCGCACTTCGCCTTTTTCGGTAAGGATGGTCAGATCTACAAATTTAGATGCCCCGTGGCGCGAAGGTGAGAAGGTAAAGTACATGCCACCCATGTCCAGATTGTCGATTTTTTCGAGCGCGGAAACAAACGCTTCGCGGCTGCGATCACCACCATTTTTGAGCGCTTCGGTCACAACCTTAGCCGCAACGTAGCCCTCTAGCGAAGTGAAATCATAATTTTTGTGTCCCGCCGCGTCCATCGCACGGCGGTACTCGATCACGATGCCATATTTCCCAGACCACGGTGAGGGCACCACTTGCGAAACAGCGATCCCTTTTGCGGCTTCGCCCAGCTCTTTGGCTAACGCTTGCGTGCCAACAAACGACACGTTGTACATCATCGCTTGCGAACCTTTAGCTTTCATCGCCTTAATAAAAGCAGAGCAAGATTTATAGGTGCTAATGAGCACGATTGCTTCCGGTTGGGTGCCCGAAAGCGCCTCTACCGCTTTCGCAATATCTACCGAATTGCGCTCTACGGTAGCTTTCGAATGTACTTTTAGATTGCGCCGAGCCAGCGCTTGCTCTACGCCTTTGAGCCCTGCCTCGCCATACGAGTCGTTTTGGTAGAAGACGGACACTTTGGTCCAACTAAATGACGCAAGCTGACGGATGATGGCTTCGGTCTCGTCGAAATAACTTGCGCGGACATTGAAAATATAGCGATTGAACGGCGCGCGCAACAGCTCGGCACCGGTGTAGGCGCCTACAAATGGCACTTTGGCCTGCGTGGAGTGCGGAATCGACGCGGCGGAGGTGGGAGTACCCACATAGCCAAAGAGGGCTAGTACGTCGTCCTGTGCGATCAGCTCTTTGGTGTTTTTTTCAGCACGGGGTGGTTCATAGCCATCGTCCAGCGAACGCAGCTCAATTTTGCGACCACGGATACCACCTCCGGCGTTAATCTTATTGAAAAAAACCTCCGCACCGAGCTTTACGCCCTTGCCGAGCTCCGCAGCAGGTCCGGAAAGCGCAGCCGATTGACCAAAAACGATTGGTGGCTCGGCGGCTAGCGTCCCAGCGCAGGTTGAAAGCGAAAATGCTACCGATATAAGCCGAGCAAATTTCATGACATTAGCACCAAAAATACATGTATATGTCATTGTCACATGACTATGTCACACTGTAAAGGTGTTATCGAGGGAAGGTTTGATCCGAAGTGTCGAAATTGCAAATCCACATTTTTATATAACCTATTGATATTTCAGCGATTTCATCGCTAGAAGCTGGATTGGATAATGGTAAACGCCATGTGACACCCAACTTCTACGACCGAAGGACGCTATCCGGAGCCCTCTTGCGGGTTGAGGTCAATCAACCTCGCGGTTGTAGACGTGCGCTCGGATTTAACCTGTTTTAATTCCACATCAATACCCGCGACATAAATCTTGTACGCGAGCCACCTTGCACCGAGCGCAGCTTGCTAGGAGCCGTTCGATCCGATGAGGAGGAAGTCGGGCGCGCCGCATCGCCCTACCCTGCAACCTGCTCGAACAGTCGGCGCAATACCCAATCGCGATCATTTATCGGGTACTTGTAAAAATGACTTTCCTAAGTTCAAAGGTCGTGATGAGCGCAGGTATTTAAAAACTTCCAACGATCAAACGCGTTGAGAACGGCTTCATTCTTGACAAAAGTTGTGCATTTCAGCGCACGGATAGGGTGATTCGTCATCACACAATATCGTTGCGCTAACAGAAACCGTATAGTCCGGCAACGGTCAACCAAATCTTTATCGGAGCCCTCCACATGTTCCTTCGCTTTATTACTCTTTTCATTCCACTTTTCGGTTTCGCCTCAATGACTGCAGCCCAAAGCGCACCCGCTGGCGCCAAATTTGTAACGGAAGTGGAGGGCATACGTGAGTATCGATTGGACAACGGGCTACAAGTGTTGCTCTTTCCTGACGCTTCTAAGCCCACGACGACGGTAAATATCACCTATCGCGTGGGTTCGCGCCATGAGAATTATGGCGAAACCGGTATGGCGCACTTGTTAGAGCATATGTTGTTTAAAGGTACGCCTACACGCCCGTTTCTTTGGAAAGAAATGGCGGATCGGGGCTTTAACAATAACGGTACTACCTGGCTTGATCGCACTAACTATTACGAATCGTTCACCACCAAAGAGGAGCACTTAAAGTGGGCCATCGACATGGAGGCCGACCGGATGGTGAACTCAAAAATCGACAGAGCAGATCTTGATACTGAAATGACGGTAGTCAGAAACGAGTTCGAGAGCGGAGAAAACAGTCCATTTCAAGTGCTCCTAAAGCGCATGGGCTCCGTGGCCTACGATTGGCACGCTTACGGAAAATCCACGATCGGTAACCGCAGCGATATTGAAAACGTCGGTATTGAAAACCTGCGTGGATTTTATAAAAAATATTATCAACCCGATAACGCAACCTTGCTTATTGGCGGAAAATTTGACCCCGAAAAAACGCTCAAATTGATCGTGGATGCCTTCGGCCCCATCGCTAAGCCAACGCGCGCGCTGCCAACGTTGTGGACCGTGGAGCCGCAGCAAGATGGCGAGCGCACGTTTACCGTTCGACGCGCAGGCGATGTGCAAATTATCTTGGCGGGCTTTAAAACCCCCCCAGGGATTCACCCTGATTATCCCGCGCTCACGGTGCTCACCTCCGTATTGGGCGACGACGCCAGCGGGCGATTAAAAAAGTCGCTCATTGATGGCGACTTGGCCGTGGAAGCGTTTTCGTTTGGCTACGCGACCTACGATCCTGGCCTCATTTTCGCGGGTGCGGTATTGCGTAACAACCAAGATTTGCAGAAGGCCAATGATGCGATGATGACTGAACTTGCTAACGTCGCGGATGTAACGCCAGCGGAAGTCATCCGCTCCCAAAATCAAATGAGCAAGTCGGTAGAGGAGACGCTGCGTGCGCCGGATCGGCTCTCGATTGCCCTTTCTGAGTCGATTGCCCAAGGGGATTGGCGCTTGTTTTTCTATCAGCGCGATCAAATCAAAAAAGTAACGGCTGCGGATGTGACGCGCGTGGCCAAAACCTATTTGAAGCGCGATAACCGTACCGTGGGCCTGTACATCCCCACAACTTCTCCCGAGCGCACGCCCGCCTCCATTCGCCCCGATCTGGTGGCGATGCTGAAAGATTACAAAGGGGATGCATCGGTCAAAACAGGAGAAGTGTTCGATCCGTCTCCAGAAAATATACAAGCCCGCTCCCAGCGTTTTGCTCTCACCAACGGCATGGAGGTGGCGCTCTTACCGAAATCGACCCGTGGCGAAGCAGTGAACGTGATGTTTCGTTTGAACGCGGGCAGCCTAGACACCCTCAAAGGCCAGGGCGGCGCAGCCAGTTTGGCTGCAGGGATGTTGATGCGTGGCAGCACGCAATTTACGCGTGAACAAATCAAAGATAAATTTGACGCGATGAAAGCTACCGCCGGGCTGGCCACCAACGGCGGCAGCATTTCCACTACGCGGTCCAATCTTGCAGAATCGATCAAACTGGCTGCGCATGTATTGAAAGAAGCCGCGTTCTCAGCCGATGAGTTCGCAAAGCTAAAGCAAGAAACGATTACGGGGCTGGAGTTTAATAAAAGAGATCCGCAAACCGTTGCATCGGACAAACTCACCGAACACACCCGTCGCTACCCGCTTGACGACCCCCGCTCCCGCGCCACCAGCCAAGAATCGCTCATGATGATCGAGGCGACCTCGCGCGAAGCCGCGTTGAATTACTACAAGCGTTTTGTAGGCGGATCGGGAGGATATATTTCCGTGGTCGGTGATTTTGATCCGGTAGAAGTCAAAGCGTTGCTCGAAAAAGAGTTTGGCGCTTGGCGCTCCGCCACGCCCTACAGTCGCATCCCCGGCGAAGTGCTCACGCCCAAGCCTGCAGATTTTGTTGTCAACACGCCAGACAAAGAAAACGCGATGTTTCTAGCTGTGCAGCCTTTGGCCGTAAACGACGATCATCCCGACAACGCGGGGCTCATTATCGCGAACTATATTTACGGCGCGAATCCGGGCTCGCGATTGTTTTCTCGTGTGCGCGAAAAAGAAGGCCTGAGCTATGGCGTGGGCTCGCAGTTGGATATTCCCACCTTTGAGCCAGGCGGATCAATGTTGCTCTACGCGATTGCGGCGCCGGCGAACATGGAAAAAGTGCTTGCAAGTATTAAAGATGAAACTGCAAAAATTCAAAAGGAAGGTTTCAGCGCGGATGAAGTGAACAAGGCAAAAGCAGCGTGGCTGCAAGAGCGGCAGGCCGGGCGCGCAAACGACCGCAATGTAGCGGGTACTTGGACGGGGCTCATGCATGCCAACCGCACGTTTGCCTTCTCCAAAAAATACGACGATGCGGTGGCGTCGCTCACTGCCGAGCAAGTAAATGCCGCATTTCGTAAACACGTTGATTTAGGCAAGATGACTTTTGTGCGCGCGTTGGATCAATCCAAACTTAAATGAATTGCGTCAGAGCATGACAGAATACGCGCATCAATTCGATGCGCGTTTTTTTTCATGGATAGTGCCACTGCTCGCCTTCATCTTGCTGCCGCCCTGCGCTGGGCGGCTCATTTAGGTTTGAACGAAGGGGTTTGCAACCACTTTAGCTTTGAGTTGAGCCCTGGGCTGTATCTCATTAACCCGCAGGGTTTGCATTGGAGTGAAGTGCGCGCCAGCGATATGCTCGTCATCGATGGTGAAGGCGTAATTCTTGAAGGGAAACATACGCTGGAGCCTACGGCGTTTTTTATTCATAGTTGGATCCATCGGCTCAATCCGCACGCCAAGGCGGTGCTACACACGCATATGCCCTACGCAACCGCGCTCACGCTCATTCACGGCGGGCGCTTGGCCTGGTGCAACCAAAATACGCTACGCTTTTGGAATCGGGTTGCGTACGACGATGCCTACAACGGGCTCGCACTGAGCGATGAGGAAGGACGCCGTATCGCATCACAGCTAAACGGACGCGATGTGCTGTTTTCCGCCAGCCACGGCGTCACCGTAGTTGGCGAAAGCATTGCCTGGGCGTTTGATGATTTGTACTACTTGGAGCGAGCCTGCATGCACCAAGCGCTCGCCAATTCGATGCGATCTTCTGCAAAATTGCACGAAATTGCGCCGCAGGTATGTGAAGTAGTAGGCGCACAAATCGCGGGCGAGCGGCAACAGAGCGATCTATTTTTCGACGCGATCATGCGAATGCTCGATAAGCAGGATTCAGCATGGCGGACGTAAGCGCGAATAACAAAGAAATACTGGATGTTGGCCTGCCGCCTTTAAAGCAGCCATTTTCATGGGCAACTAAGAAAAATGGTTTTGTCTTCACCGCGCACGGCCCCGTGTGCGGCGACGGCACGATCAACACCGGCACGATTGAAGAGCAAGCGCGTATCACTTTTGAAAACTTACAGCGCACGTTAATCGCCGCAGGCGGCACGTTGGACGATGTGATGCAGGTTTTGATTTACATGACCGATATTGCCGATATGGCAACAATCGATCTCATTTACCGCGAGTTTTTTGCGGAGCCTTTTCCCAACCGTTCGAGTTTCGCCGTAGTGGCGCTGGCGGTGCCCGCAATGAAAATTGAAATCGTGGCATACGCTATAGTCTAGACAAATCTAAAATCATTGGCTCCAGGAGGAATATTCCATGTTCAACACGAAACACGCGCTGCTGAATAAACCAGCAACTTTATTCGGCGCATCAATTGTCGCCGCAATTGCGATGAGCCTAAGTGGTGCGACGCAGGCGCAAAGCTACGCGACGAAAACCGTTACCATCGTCGTATCTTATCCGGCCGGTGGCGACACGGACGCGCTAGGACGCTTGTTCGCCGAAAAATTAGCGCCGCGACTGGGCCAAAACGTTGTTGTAGAAAATAAACCGGGCGCAAGCGGCACGATTGGCAATGCCTTCGTTGCCAAAGCCGCGCCCGATGGCCACACAATTTTGCTCACGCCAAGTACCATTTCGTCGGCGCTGTTGGTGTTAAAGCCAGGCACTGGCGGCGCCTACGACACCGTCGGTGATTTCACGCCAATTATTAAAGTGGGTACGCAGCCATTGTTTTTCGTTTCTAACACGCAATCAGGCATAAAAAACGTAAAAGACCTAGTAGAAAACGCGAAAGCTGGAAAAACCGCTAGCTACGGCAGCCCTGGTTCAGGCTCACCAATGCATATTTTGGGTGAAATGTTTAACAAAGCCGCTGGTACGAAAATGCAGCAAATCCCGTATCGTGGCAGTGCGCCTGCGGTAAACGATTTGTTAGGCGGTCAGATTCAATGGATGCCCACTACGCTTGGCCCTGTGCGGCAACATGTACAAGCTGGCAAGATGGTGAACTTCGCTGTCGCCGATGCGAAGCGTTCGCCGCTTGCTCCGGATGTGCCTACGCTTGCCGAGCTCGGTATTAAAGACAGCGAGCTCGATGCCTGGCAAGGTGTGATGGCACCGAAAGGCACGCCAGACGCTATTGTGAAGCAGCTCAATATGTATTTAAATGAAATTATCAAAATGCCCGATGTGGCCGCTCGCTTAAATACGATTGGAATTATCCCCACCGGTGGCGAACCCTCGGAGCTCGGGAAAACTCACTCAGGCGACTACAACCGGCAACAAAAAGTGATTGCAGATCTCAAAATTCAAGCAGACTGATTGTTCACCCATGACGCAATGGCATACCGTCGCGCAAGCGGCTGAGTTGGATCCTGACTTCCCGCTTGGCGTGGAAGTCGGCGAGCAAAAAATTGGCATCTATAAATGTGGTGATGCGGTGCATGCATTGGAAGATGTATGCCCGCACGCCTACGCGTTGCTCACGCAAGGCTTTCAAGAGGACGGCAAGATCGAATGTCCGCTCCATGCCGCGCAATTCGATATCGCCACAGGCAAATGCCTGACCGAAATCGGGCAACGGGATTTGAAGTCTTTTCCGATTCGAGTGGTGGGCGGAAAGGTGCAGATTCAGCTCGAAAAGTGCTGAACTTGCGCCGCGGATACGAAAAGTAAATGCGTATGAAATCCCTTGAAAACAGTAAAGTGCTTATCACGGGCGGCGCGCGTGGCTTAGGCGAAACATTTGCGCGCGCCTGTGTAAGTGCGGGTGCGCGGGTAGCGATCGCGGATGTACTGCACGCGCGCGGCGAGGCGCTTGCAGCAGAAATCGGCGCGGTGTACGTGCCAATGGATTTGAGCAACGAAGCTGAAATTAAAGCGGGCGTCGCCTCGGCTGCGCAAGCACTCGGTGGACTCACCGCGCTCATCAACAATGGGGCAATCACCAATTCTGGCGGCAAAAAAATGGCAGAGATTGCGCCAGCGGTATGGGATGCGGTGATGGCGGTAAACGTACGCGGCAGCTGGCAAGCGAGCGTGGCCGCCCATCCTTATTTGAAAGTGGCTGGCGGCGGGGCGATTGTGAACATTGCTTCTGATACAGCTTTATGGGGTGCGCCCAATCTGATGGCGTACGTGGCGAGTAAGGGCGCGATCATCGCCATGACCCGTTCGATGGCCCGCGAGCTCGGCCCTGACAATATTTCGGTGAATGCGGTGGCGCCGGGCTTAACTCTGGGCGAATCCACGGAATACGTTCCGCAGATTCGGCACGATTACTATATGAGTGGCAGAGCGATCCCGCGCGCTCAGGAGGCGAACGATATTGCCTCTACCGTGTTGTATTTATTAAATCCGGCGAGTGGTTTCGTCACCGGGCAAATCATCCCCGTCAACGGCGGGTTTGTGATGAACTAAAGGTAGACATACCATGCAAGCAGCTAACGATGCCGTGTTTAACGAATACGGTTTAATGAACGCCACCATCCCTGCGGAAGCGGATATCCAAAAAGGCTTATTGCCGCCAGCAGGAAAAAGTTTTGATGCGTGGATGGAGAGCCGCGTCGCCCGCCATGCTACGCGTCGATACGATTGGGATGCGTTAAAGTTTCAAGCCGATTTCGAGCCGAAAATGCGGCGCGCGCAGATGCGGTATGTGGGCACGGGCGGAACCGGAGTGCATGCCGATGTGAACACCATCCCCGCCGCGCACTTCACGTTTTCAACCATGGTGTTCCCTGCTGGACATATCGGTCCTTCGCATATTCATTACGATGTGGAAGAGCTTTTTTTCATTTTGCGCGGCAAGATGAAGGTGGTGTGTGAGAAAGATGGGCAGCGTTGGGAAGCAATACTAGGTGAGCGGGATTTAATATCCGTGCCCCCCGGCGTGTATCGTGAAGAGATTAATGTCGGCGAAGAAGACGCGCTCATGTGCGTGATGTTAGGCTCGCAAAAGCCAATTACACCAACATATCCGCTTGGTTCGCCTTTAACCAAAATTCGCGAAGATATGCTTGCTAGAAAAGCCGAGATTTTGGGCAGATAATGCCGAGAAAGTGCCGAATTTGCGTCGCAGGTATTTGATGCCGCAAGCGCAAAAAACAATCGTTGATCGCAATGGCGACACTACTTCCTATTTGAGTGCGGGCGCGGGTGCGCCTGTAGTATTGCTGCACGGAATTGGTGGCGGGGCGTCGTCGTGGCTGTTACAACTGGACGCGCTTTCAAGCTCGCAACGTGTTCTCGCGTGGGACGCTCCTGGCTACGGTGAGTCTTCCGCAATTCCTCCAGAGAAGATTGGTTCCGCGCTTGTCTACGGTGAGCGCATGTGGCGCTGGCTCGATGCGCTGAACATTACGCAACCGATTTCGCTGGTCGGGCAATCCCTCGGGTGCATCATGGCAGCGGCAGCAGCGTCGTTGCAGCCGCAACGGATAACACAACTCACCTTACTGGCGCCCGCGCTTGGCTACGGAAAATCTGCCCCACAATTGCGTTCAACAAAGCGTGATGATCGCATTAAAAATGTACACACGCTTGGCATGGCGGGCATCGCAGAAAAGCGCGCTGCGGCGATGCTCGCGCCAAACGCATCTGCAGAAAAAATTCAATCCGTACGCGAAACCATGGCCGCTATCCCTGCGCAAGGCTATATTGGTGCAACGCATTTGCTTGCTGATGCTGATTTGAAAGCCTTATTAGAAAACTTGAATGTTCCTCTCACGATTGCCGCAGGCCGTAGCGACACGATTACGCCCTACGCGCAGTGCAAAGCATTTGCGCAAGAAATGAAATGTTTGTTCGTAACGTTAGGGGATTCGGGGCACGCATCGCCTACGGACGAACCTGAGCTGGTGAGTGCGTTGATCGGCAACACTTCTACGGTGATAGGAAGAAATTTATGATGACTATCGGCGAACTCATTGCCCGCTTTTTGGAAACGCAAAACGTACGCGCCGCGTTTGGTGTCATCTCCATCCACAACATGCCAATTTTGGATGCGATTAACGCGCGCGGAAAAATCCGTTTTGTGCCCGCTCGGGGGGAAGCGGGCGCGGCCAACATGGCCGATGCGTACGCGCGCGTCACCGGTGGGCTTGGCGTATGCGTAACGAGCACTGGCACGGGCGCGGGCAACGCTGCGGGCGCGCTCGTTGAAGCGATTACCGCGGGCACGCCGATGCTGCATTTCACCGGCCAAATTGATTCGGAGTATTTGGACAAAGATTGGGGCTTCATTCACGAAGCGCCCGCGCAGTTGAAAATGTTGGAAGCCGTGAGCAAGGCAGCGTTTCGGATCCGCGATCCGCAGAGCGCGCTGGGCGTTTTGCAAGCAGCCACGCGCATTGCGTTTACGCCGCCCTGTGGCCCCGTGAGTATTGAAATTGCTATTGATGTGCAAACCCAGTTGCTCCCTGCGTTGAAAGCGAATGAGATGAACGTCGAGTGCGCGCCAATTGTGGTTCCTGCCGCGCAAATTGGCACCTTGTTAAAGGCCTTGCAATCCGCTAAACGCCCGCTGCTTTGGTGTGGTGGGGGCGCGCGGGGGGCATCAGATGCTGTCGCGCGGTTAGCGAAACTCGGTTTCGGCATAGTCACCTCTGCCAATGGTCGAGGCGTATTGCCCGAAATGCATCCGATGAGTTTAGGTTCGTTCAACGTATTGCCAAGCGTAGAAGCGCTCTACGCGCAATGCGACGCGATGCTCGTGGTGGGTTCGCGTTTGCGCAGCAACGAAACGCTCGGCTACAAACTCAAACTGCCCGCGAATCTCATGCGCGTTGATGGTAATCCGCTCGCGAATGGCCGTGGGTATGCCACGTCACTGTTCATTCAGGCCGATGCGCGCGCCACATTAAACGCACTTGCCAATGCTTTAGAAAACGCGGCACCGCTGGCTTTGGATAGCACGTGGCCGCACGTCATCGCCCACGCAAAAAAGCAAGCCGAAGCAAAAGTTGATCACGACATCGGCGCGTATCTTCCTCTCAAAAATGCACTTAATTCCATCGCACAAGGTAATCTTTGGTGGGTGAGGGACATCACGCTATCCAACACGATTTGGGGCAACCGTTGTATCGCGTTTAGCGATCCGCGCACGGGCGTACATGCGTTGGGTGGCGGCATTGGGCAAGCGCTCGCGATGGGTATCGGCGCTGCCGTGGCAGATGCGGAACATGGTTTTAAACGCACCACAGTTGCCCTCATTGGGGATGGCGGTTTTATGTTGAACGCAGGCGAGCTCGCCTGTGCAGTCCAAGAAAACGCGAACCTACTGATCGTGCTCATGAACGATAAGGGCTACGGCGTGATTAAAAATATTCAAGATGCCGTTTATGGTGGACGGCGATGTTATGTGGATTTGCAAACACCAGACTTTGCGCAACTATGCGCCAGCATGGGTGTAGCGCACACGCGCTCAAGCGTGCCCAGTGAAATTGAAACTGTTTTGATGAGCGCTTGGAACGCAACCGGCGTACGCATGGTCGAAATCGATATGAATGCGTGGGGGACTTTTAACGCAAAACCAGCGGGTCCGCCAAGGCGCGTAACGTGACGAAAAGTGTGAATACCTGCGGCGCAAAATAGGCCTGTTTTCGACTTTATCTCCCAAAAAACGATATGAATGTAACGCTCATCGGCTGTGGTGCAATCGGGCAAGAAATTCTAGCCCGCGCGCCGCTCTCTGCCCCGCAAATACGTATTGTGTCGGCAGTGGTCATGGAAAGCGAATTGGCCGCAATGCGTGCGAAATTTCCTTCGATATCGTTTCTCACGCAAGTGCCGACTACGGCGACACTCCTGCTGGAGTGCGCGGGGCACGCAGCGCTCACTGCGCATGTCATTCCCGCGCTCACACGCGGCGTGGAGTGTGCGGTGCTCTCCATCGGCGCGCTAAGTGCACCCAGCTTGCCCGAGCAATTGGCTGATGCCGCAAAACTAGGCAACACGCGCGTGCATTTGCTCTCCGGTGCCATCGGCGGTATCGATGCGCTGGCCTCGGCAAAATTAGCGGGACTGGATGAAGTGGTTTATGTGGGGCGCAAACCCCCGAAAGGCTGGCTCGGCACACCCGCTGAATCCGTTGCGAACATGAATACGCTCACCGAAGCGACAACGATTTTCGAAGGCAGCGCACGCGATGCCGCTCGGCTGTATCCGAAAAACGCAAATGTTGCGGCAACGCTTTCACTCGCGGGTTTGGGGTTCGATGAAACCAAAGTACAGCTGATCGCGGACCCGCATGTGAGTGAGAATATTCACACCTACACCGCGCGGGGCGCGTTTGGCGAAATGACGGTAACGATGCAGGGAAAACCTTTGCCAACCAATCCAAAAACCTCTGCGCTTACGGTGTTGTCCGCGTTGCGTTTTCTGCGCAATCGTTCAGAAGCGGTGGCGATATGAGCATTCCCCATCTCGACATTTTTGTAGGCGGGCGCTGGCGCAAGGGCGGCGGCGCGGTGTATGCCACATACTATCCCGCGAATGGCACGGTGGTCGCCACGCTGAATGCTGCGAATGAAGAAGATGTGGAAGAGGCCATTGCGAATGCAGAAATTGCCTTGCCTGCCTGGGCTGGCTTGATGCCACACCAACGCGCGACCATTCTTTACAAGATTGCAGAAGGCATTCGCGCCCATAGCGAAGAGCTCGCACAATTGCAACGTCTCGATAATGGCAAACCGATTAACGAGACTCGGGCTCTTGTCGCCAGCGCTGCCGGCACATTCCAATACTTTGGCGCCGCCTGTGAAACGTTAGAGGATACCGTCACGCCCGTGCGAGGGGATTTTCTCAGCATGAGTCTGCATGAACC
>JANMDS010000442.1:0-7625 GCA_031376405.1 Betaproteobacteria bacterium | reverse complement strand
TGGACATGCCTGCGTTAATATCCAATCAGGATCAAATTAAAAGTTTCGCTGGAGGCGGCAGCTGCCGCAAGTTTTCGCGGGTAAAACAAAATTTATTATTGAATCGGGAGTGGGCTATGTCGGAATACCGAACTGAGCAAGTAACGATCAATGAAGCGGAGCTCACCGAGCGCCAGCGACGGGAGCTTGAGTACCACCGCAGCCACGCAGATCACGAAAAGCACCGCGCAGAAAAAATCGATCTCGATATTGTGACTTCAACCAATCGCCGTTGGTGGAATGCCTACTGGACGTTCTACACAGAAATTTTGAAGTTAGATTTGAAGGGCAAGCGTACGCTCGTTGTAGGCTGCGGATTTGGCGACGATGCGGTGCGGCTATCTCAATGCGGCGCAGATGTTTACGGGTTTGATCTGAGCCCGGAGTCCATTGAGATTGCGCGTGAGGTGAGCGCCAAAATGGGGAAGGATATTCATTACACCGTGTCGCCCGCCGAAAATATGCCTTACGAAAATCAGTTTTTCGATTGTGTTGTGGTGCACGACATCTTGCATCACGTAGATATTCCAAAGGTGTTAGCCGAAATTGTTCGCGTGGCCAAGCCGGGGGCACTTTTCCTTTGCAGTGAAGTCTACACGCACGAAGGGGTGGAAAAGTTTAGGCGTTCCTCATTCATCCACAAACTCATCTATCCGATTGTGCGCAAGCAAATCTACGCGAGCGCCAATCCCTACATCACCGAAGACGAGCGCAAAATCAATCATCATGAGTTGGCCGCGATTCTGGGGATTCTTAAAACAGCGCGCTGCAAATATTTCTACTTTATCGCCCAGCGGTTGATTTCCGAGCGCCATACCTGGGCTGCGAAACTTGATCAAGTGTTTATGAGCAAAACCTCCGGTGCATTCGCGCAGCTTTTGGCCGGCCGGGTGCAAGTGTTCGGACGGTTGCCGTAGTGTTCAGTCCGAGATAAGAGATGTGCAAATACCTGCGGCGTAAAACAAGTGTTTTTAAGGAGATATCTCCCAAATAACGCTGGTTTTACGCCGCAGGTATTTAGGGGTGCGCTAGGCGTCCTGCCAGCCTTTAGCCCGCTCCACGGCCTTACTCCATTTCGCCATGCGTGTAGCGGCCTCATCACGCGACATGTTGGGCGTGAAGACGCGATCTTCCTGCCATTGACGAGCGATGTCTGCGGGCGAGGTAAATACACCTACGCCTAGCCCTGCTAGGTAGGCCGCGCCAATCGCGGTGGTCTCCAATACTTTCGGGCGCACTACATTCACGCCCAAGATATCGGCTTGAAATTGCATGAGTAGATTATTGGCCGTCGCCCCGCCATCAACGCGCAATTCATTGAGCGCGATGCCGGAATCAGCCTGCATCGCGGTGAGCACTTCGGCGCTTTGAAACGCGATGGCTTCGAGTGCGGCGCGCGCAATGTGCGCACGCGTGGTGCCGCGCGTGAGTCCCAAAATCGTGCCTCGGGCGTAGCTGTCCCAATGCGGCGCGCCCAAGCCTACGAACGCTGGCACCACCACCACGCCGCCAGCGTCCGGCACGCTTTCGGCGAGGGCTTCTATTTCACCTGCGGATTGCACAATCTGAAGTCCATCGCGTAGCCATTGCACAAGCGCGCCCGCAATGAACACCGAGCCTTCAAGCGCGTAGTGTTGTGCGTGTCCGGTTAACTGCCAAGCGGTGGTTGTTAACAGTTTTGCCTTTGATGGCACTGCGTTCTCTCCAGTGTTCATCAGCATAAAACAGCCCGTGCCGTAGGTGTTTTTTGCCATGCCTTTCGTGTGGCAGCCTTGCCCGAAGAGGGCGGCTTGTTGATCGCCAGCGATGCCAGCGATAGGGATGTTCACGCCACTAAAGTTTGCGTTTGCCGCTACGCCCGAAGAGGGAACAATGGCTGCCAGCGCCGAGCGAGGAATTTCAAGCAACGCAAGGAGTTCGTCGTCCCAGTCGTTAGTGTGAATATTAAAAAGCAGCGTACGGCTTGCGTTGGAAGGGTCGGTGACAAACGATTGGCCTTCGGTCAAGTTCCAAATTAGCCAGCTGTCAATCGTTCCGAGCCTAAGCTTACCTTTCGATGCAAGTTGGCGGGCCGAAGGCACGTTTTCCAAAATCCACGCCATTTTGGTGCCGGAAAAATAGGCGTCAAGCACCAACCCTGTTTTGCGTTGAAAAAGCGCGGCGTGGCCGGCCTCACGTAGTGCATCGCAATGCCCGGCGGTTCGTCGGTCTTGCCACACAATGGCGTTGCAAATGGGCTTGCCGGTATCAGCGTCCCAGGCTACGGTGGTTTCACGCTGGTTGGTGATGCCGATGGCGGCAATTTCGCTGGCTTTTACTGCGGCCTTGGCCAGCGCCTCGTCGATTACCGTGCGCTGGGTGGTCCAAATTTCGGTCGCATCGTGTTCCACCCAGCCTGAATGCGGAAAATGTTGAGCGAATTCACGCTGCCCAATACCTAAAATGTGGCCTTTTTCGGAAAAAACGATCGCTCGAGAGCTCGTTGTGCCTTGATCAATTGCAAGAATAGGGGTCATAGTGCGTTAAACTCGTGAAATTACGGGGTCAAGCTGTTCGCTGCTTAAGCTTTTACAAAATTAGCCTGCACGCGAAAGCCTTCTCAAAACTACGATACACCAGGACGCGATGCCGCTGCCACCGCCTGCCGTTTCTCGTGAACGATTGCATGTACGTCAAGTGACCTACGTGGGCTTCTCCCGTTCCGATGGCTGCTTCGATATTGAGGCAAATTTGGTCGACCAAAAAGACCAGCCGTACCCGCTGGCTTCCGGCGTGCGCGCTGCTAAGGCCGATTTGCACAACCTATCGGTGCGCATCACAATCGATCAAACGATGACGATTACCGCGGTTACCGCCGCACATGATGCCCAACCGTACCCTGGGTTTTGCGAAACCATTACACCAAATTACGAGTCGCTCGTTGGCTTGAGTTTGCTCGATAAATTTCGGAACCGGCTCACTGAGCACATGGGCGGCCCAAAAGGATGTACGCACATAAATGAAATGCTGGCGTGGTTGCCTTCCGCCGCATTTCAAACGCTAGCGGGTCTGCGTAAAGAAACCCAAAGCGATTCCGACGAAAAGCCGTTTCAACTTGACCGTTGCCACGCCCTGGTTAGCCATGGTGCGGCTGCGAAAACATATTATCCAAAGTGGTATCGCCCGCAAGCGCAAAACGCGCTTGGGGCTTCAATTTAAGGACGCGATCGTGAACATACACGAATACCAAGGTAAAGAAATTTTGCGCAAATACGGCGTACCCACGCCGCACGGCATGGCCTGCTTCACGGTGGACGAAGCGGTGCGTGCTGCGCAAGATTTAGGCGGCAATGTTTGGGTGGTGAAAGCCCAGATTCACGCCGGCGGTCGCGGCAAAGGTGGCGGCGTAAAAGTAGCCAAAACGCTTGAACAAGTGCGGCTCTATGCAAACCAAATTTTGGGCATGCAGCTCAAAACGCACCAGACGGGGCCTGCGGGGCAAAAAGTCCGTCGACTGTTGGTCGAAGAAGGCGCGGATATTAAGCAAGAGCTCTACATTGGCATGGTGGTCGATCGCGCTACGCAGCGCGTGTGCCTCATGGCTTCGAGCGAAGGGGGCATGGATATTGAAGAAGTTGCCCACAACACGCCTGAGAAAATCCACAAAGTATTTATCGATCCCGTCCTGGGCTTGCGCGACAGCGAAGCGGATGATGTAAGCCGCAAAATCGGTGTACCCGAATGGGGCATCGCGCAATCCCGCTCGATTTTGCAAGGGCTCTACAAAGCCTTTGACGAAACCGATGCGTCGCTTGCCGAAATTAATCCGATGGTCACTACCGGCGATAACCGCGTCGTCGCGCTCGATGCGAAATTTAATTTCGACTCTAACGCGCTCTTCCGTCACCCCGAAATTGTGGCCTTGCGCGATCTAGATGAAGAAGATCCGGCAGAAGTTGAAGCCAGCAAATTTGATTTGGCTTACATTTCGCTTGATGGCAACATTGGCTGCTTGGTGAACGGCGCTGGCTTAGCGATGGCGACGATGGACACCATCAAGCTCTACGGTGGCGAGCCTGCAAACTTTTTGGATGTGGGTGGCGGCGCGACAACGGAAAAAGTTACCGAAGCGTTCAAAATCATGCTCAAAAACCCGAACTTGAAGGCCATTTTGGTCAACATTTTCGGCGGCATTATGAAGTGCGACACCATTGCCAACGGCGTGGTGAGCGCAGCTAAAGAAGTGAAGCTCAAAGTACCGCTTGTTGTGCGGATGAAAGGCACGAACGAAGAGCTCGGCAAGCAAATTTTGCGTGACTCTGGTTTACCGATTATTGGCGCGGACAACATGGGCGATGCCGCTGAAAAAGTGGTGCAGGCTGCGAAGGATTACGATAATCAGAAAGTGGTCGCCGCTGCTGCGGTAGAACGTGAGTCGGATCAACCCCGCGCCCGTCGTGCCCCGAGCGCAGCTCGCGGTGGATCGAACGCGATTGAGGCCGATGCCGAAAGCCCCAAACCCGGTGACGAGTGGTACGAGCCGCGTTATTCAGCAACGAAACCGCCGATGCCAATGTGGCCGCTCTTTCTTGGGCTGGCTACCGCGATTGGTTTGGGTGCATGGGGCGTAAAGAAATTTTTATTCGACGAGCAAGCTCCGCAAGCCGCACAGGTGCAACCGATTAAAGGCGCAGCGAAGGCTGCAACTGCGGATGCATCCGGCGCATTGTCGTTAGGTAATTGGGCCATTGGGAGCGATGGCGTGATTGCTACGCTCGCAGGTACGTTTAAAGAAGCGCGAACGCGTGACATTGCGCTTGATGCCTTGCGCCGCAATTTTGGCGCGGAAAAAGTCGTTGATCGCACGGCGATTGATTTCGGCGCGAATGTCGTGGAGTTCACCGACACGAAGTGGGACGAAATCGCGAGTTGGACGCGTGCTTACCCTGGCATGACACTTACCGCTGCGGGCTTGGGATTGCGTGCCGAGGGTGAAGCGCCGACGGCTATATTGCAGGCCGAAGTGTTGTCGAAAGCGCGTACTTTGTTCCCGGCTGTGAATGTGTCGGACCTTACGCATATCGTCGGTCAGGCCGCGCCCGTTGTGCCAGTCGCGGTGGCAGCCGTCGCCGCTGCAGGCGCTGCTGCGAAAGCCGCCGCCGTTACTGTCGTAGCGCCGCCGCCCGCACCCACCCCGGTGCCCATTGCCGCGCCAGTTCCGACCGCTGCGCCAACGAAAATGGCCGAAGCGCCGAAACCTACTCCCGCACCGACCGCTGCACCAACCCCAGCGCCGACACCGAAGCCAACCGCCGCTCCAACACCAGCTCCAACCGCAGCGCCTGCGCCGAAACCCACCGCAGCTCCGGTCGCGGTAGCAGCCGAAAAGCCAGCGACAGTGGCGAGCAAAGGCAAAAAGCCACGTGCAGTGGAAGTGTTGTTTAGCATGAGCTCAACGGCCATTCGCGAGGGCCACACGAGAGATCTCGACAAGCTTTCCGACTACTTGAAATCGTCGGGCGCGAAAGGCGAAATTAGCGGCCACACCGACAATCGCGGCAACGCCGAATCCAATTTGAAGCTGAGCCAAGGTCGCGCCGAATCGGTGGTGAAGTATCTGGTCAGCCGTGGTGTGGCATCCGCCCAGCTTTCGGCAAAAGGCTACGGCCAAAGCGCACCCATCACACAGAACGATAGCGTGATGGCCCGCCAGAAAAACCGCCGCATCGAATTTACTGAACAACGAGTCACCGAACGAAAAGTCAAAGAGTGAGAGATCGATTATGAGCATTTTGATTAACGAAAAAACTAGAGTCATCACCCAAGGCATTACCGGGAAAACGGGGCAGTTCCACACCCGTATGTGCCGCGATTACGCGAACGGGCAAAACTGTTTTGTAGCCGGTGTAAACCCTAAGAAGGCCGGCGAAGATTTCGAAGGCATTCCAATTTTCGGCTCCGTGCGCGAAGCCAAAAATGTAACGGGCGCAACGGTATCGGTGATCTATGTGCCGCCTGCAGGCGCCGCAGCCGCAATTGACGAGGCTGTCGACGCGGAGCTGGATTTGGTAATTTGCATTACCGAAGGCATTCCTGTGCGTGACATGATCCGTGTGAAAAATCGCATGGCTGGCAAGAAAACAATACTCCTCGGCCCCAACTGCCCTGGTTTAATTACGCCGGATGAAATCAAAATCGGCATCATGCCTGGGCACATCCACAAGCGCGGGCGCATCGGTGTGGTGTCGCGCTCCGGTACGCTCACGTACGAAGCCGTAGGCCAGCTCACCGAGCTCGGCTTGGGTCAAAGCAGCGCGGTGGGTATCGGCGGTGATCCAGTTAATGGTTTAAAGCATGTAGACGTATTGCGCATGTTTAATGACGACCCGAACACGGACGCTGTGATCATGATCGGCGAAATTGGCGGCGGTGATGAAGAGCTCGCTGCTAAGTGGGCGCAACAGCATATGCGTAAACCTGTCGTAGGCTTCATCGCCGGTGTCACCGCGCCTGAGGGAAAGCGCATGGGTCACGCGGGCGCGATTGTGTCTGGTGGCAAAGGCACTGCGGATGAGAAGCTTTCCGCGATGATGGCTGCTGGCATGAAGGTTACGCGCAACCCGTCCGAATTAGGTAAGCTCCTAAAGAGCGTACTTTAATCCGATAATCCTTAAAAACCCCTTGATTTGCGCCGCAGGTATTTCCTTAAGGAAGTACGTTACGGAGCAAAACCCCTGTGGTTTCCACGTATAGCGTGCAATGCAAAGCGCAGGTATATTCCGAAGGCTGTCGCGCAAGTTTGCGTGCGGCGCAACCAAAACATAGATCAGGGAAGTCATCAACATGGATTTTGCTAACCCCGCACTTTGGGGCGCGTTAGGCGCCATTATCGTTGCGAATATTTTGTTGTCGGGCGACAACGCGGTCGTCATCGCCATGGCTGCGCGCCAGCTTCCTGCTGACAAAGCCAAGAAAGCCATTTTCTGGGGCAGTGCGGCGGCTATCGTGATGCGCGTGATCCTAACTATTGTTGCGGTAGAGCTGCTTAAATTGCCGTACCTCAAAATTGTGGGCGCTATTTTGCTTCTGTGGATCGGCATTCAACTCATGATGCACGGCGAAGAGAGCGACGGCGATGTAAAAGCGCATGGCAGTATGGGCGCGGCGATTCGCACGATTTTGATTGCCGATTTAGTGATGAGCGTAGATAACGTGATCGCCGTGGCGGGCGCTGCTGATAAGGCGCCTGAAGAATTTCGCATGCCCTTGCTCATCGTGGGCCTCGGGCTCTCCATCCCGCTGATCATCGTGGGCAGCACTTTGCTCATGAAAGTGATGGATAAGTACCCCATCATCATCACTGCCGGTGCAGCGCTCCTGGGTTTCTTGGCAGGCGGCATGTTCGCCACGGACCCCGCGATTGTGAATTGGGTCAAAAACAACGTGCCCAACGCCGAGTATTTGCTGGGTGGCTTGTGCGCCATGATTGTTGTGGTAGTCGGAACGTGGCTCAGCAAGCGCGGTAAGGCGTAGCGCTTAAACGCTCAAACTGCGGTGCAAAAACAAGCATTTTTTCGGGAGATAAAGCTGATAAATCGCTTGTTTTG
>JANMDS010000413.1:0-5762 GCA_031376405.1 Betaproteobacteria bacterium | reverse complement strand
GTCGATGTCCAATCGGGCATTTAAGTTAAAGCCGCGAATATCCAAAATCTCTTTAAGTGGCGTGTCACCAAAATGCACTTTGGTAATCCCAGCTCGCTTATTCATCGTACGAATGCGGGCAATCAGTCCATCGACTTCATCTTGCGAAACCAAATCGGTTTTGGAAAGCAAAATTCGGTCAGCAAAACCTACCTGCTCTTGGGCTTCGGTGAACTCATCTAGCTGCTTCATCGCGTGCTTTGCATCCATCACGGTAATGATCGCGTCTAGCAAATAATTGTCGTTGGTTTTTTCGTCGATAAAAAAGGTTTGGGCCACAGGTCCTGGCTCGGCCATGCCAGTGGTTTCGATAATCACGCGGTCGAATTTGATCTGACCTTTTTCGCGCTTGCGACGTAAATCGCCCAAAATGCGGATTAAATCGCCACGCACGGTGCAGCAAATGCAGCCGTTGTTCATTTCAACAATTTGCTCTTCCCGATTTTGGGTGAGCAGCTCGTTATCGATCCCTTCCTGGCCAAACTCGTTTTCGATCACGGCAATCTTCTCGCCATGGTTTTCTTTCAAAATTCGGTTCAAAAGTGTGGTTTTTCCTGCACCTAAAAAGCCAGTGAGGATGGTAACGGGAATAGGAGAGGCTTTAGCCATAGAAAAAATGCACAATGCTTGAGGCAAAAATGTATTTTCCCACGTTCCTTCTGACCCATCGCGAATAAAGAAATGGCTGGACTTCCCCTCTTTGGTATCGAAGCGTTGCGCGCACATGAGTCGGCGCACGCCGGTAACGCGCTCATGGAGCGTGCGGGAGATGCGGCAGCCCAGTGGCTATTGCGTCACGACCCCAGTTTTTCTACCGTTTTAGTCGTAGCAGGCCCTGGCAACAACGGCGGTGATGCCTTTGCGATGGCCCGGCAACTGCACCACGCAGGAAAAGCCGTTACGGTGGTAGCGCACGCCTTGCCGCACGATGGCAATACCGATGCCCAACGCGCTTTTAACGCGCTGACGCAATCTGGCGTTCAAGTTGAGCGGGAAATGCCGCAATCCGGTTTTCAGGCCGATTGGATCGTCGACGGCGTATTTGGCATCGGGCTTAATCGGGCGCCAGATGTGGCCTTTCGTGTGGTTTTGGAGCGTATAAACCTCTTGCGCACTACGCGTACCAAAGTGCTTGCACTCGATGTGCCATCCGGTGTCGATGCCCAGACGGGCCACGCGTTTTCGCCCAGCGTAATCGCCGACTATACGCTCACGTTTCTCGCCCGCAAGCCCGGCCTCTACACCGGCGCTGCACTCGACTACACCGGCGAAATCGTAGTGATGGACTTAGATGTGGGCTCGCCTCACGCCAAAACCGATGCCATGCTTATTCGCTGGAATGATGTAGCAGCTACGCTACCCTGGCGACACCGCACTGCGCATAAAGGTCACGCCGGAACACTCATGATCGTCGGCGGTGCGGCAGGTATGGTCGGTGCGCCACTCTTGGCCGCTCGCGCCGCCGCCCGCACGGGCGCTGGCAAAGTGCACGTGGGCTTTATGCTGCCCACGCCACCACAACTTGATATCTTCGCGCCCGAGCTCATGCTCGAGCCTTTCATTAAATTCCGCGAAAAATTGAGCGCTGTAGTCGTAGGCCCCGGCCTAGGCACCAACGCCGCCGCGACCGATGCGTTGGCCCAAGCCATGCGAGTGGCTGCACCACTCGTGCTCGATGCCGACGCCCTCACGCTGGTAAGCCAAAACACGGCCATGATCGACCGCCTGCGTGCGCGCACCAGCCCTACTTTGCTCACGCCCCATCCCGGTGAAGCCGCACGCTTGCTTAATGTTTCCACTGACGATGTGAACTCTGACCGCATTGCCTGTGCCCGCACGCTTGCCGAACAGTTGCACGCGCATGTCGTGCTCAAAGGCGCTGGCAGCGTGTGCGTGAGCACCACCGGCGCTACGTCTATCAACGCCACGGGTAACCCGGTTCTAGCCAGTGCGGGCACAGGCGATGTGCTTGCCGGTATGCTCGGCGCCCTGCTCGCGCAGGGCATGCAGCCGTTTCATGCGCTGGTAGTGGGAGTGGCGTGGCATGGCCACCTCGCCGATTGCCTCGCGGCTCGTGGTAAGCAGCGGATCGTTGCGAGCGATTTGGTGCAGGAGCTGGCACAGTAGTTTTCTCCGCCCAAAAAACGGCGTTTTTTTAAGGAGATAACTGCGCAAACGTGCCGATTTTACGCCGTGGGTATTAGCAAAAATCTACCCTCTGCACCCCGGCGGCAAAAACGTCAACACTTGCGGTGCGCTATCTCGGGTAATCTCCACCACTACCGCCTGGGCTTGCGAAACGGGCTGCAATACGCGCACCACTAAATCGCTCGCCTGCGTTAGCGGTTTGCCATCTGCGGAGCGCAACACGTCCCCATCGCGAAGGCCGATGAGCGCGCCGATGCCTGCGCTGTTTTGCACCACTAATTTCCCACTGGCCGCGTTTAAAAGTCCAACGAGGCCGGATGAATTTTGCAGCGCGCCCGCTAACAATTCCGAGCCTAGGATGATGCCGTCCTTGCGTTGCGCGGGCGTGGCGTTGCAACCGGCGGTGAGGGTGATCCGCGTGGGAATTGTGGGCGTGGGCGCGGTGGACGGCCGTGCGGCATTGATGACAGCAGCGGTTTTTACGCTAGCCATTTCGAGTTCGCGCACGCCGTCTTTGCTGGCAAGCTGCACACTTTGCGCTCGCACTTTTTCCAACCGTAAGCCGTCCACTATTTCCTTGCCTTCTTCGAGCACAAACGGACGTCCGTTGATGCGCAACACCGCCTTCGCTCCTTCACTATTTTTTGGTAAAACCGTGCCAATGAGCGCAATATCGCCCATCACTGCTAGGCTTGGTTTTTGCCCCGTCACAGCGGGCGCGGTGGGTACGCTCGGAAATACGTTTGTAGTTTCATTACCCAACCGCACGTTCCCCTGGCCGCTTTCGGCCGGTACGCGCAGCCACCACGCGAAACCGAGCGTGGTCATGACAAACCCCGCGAGCAGCGCTGCAACGACAGGCGAAATCCAAAAGGAAAGTATCCGGCTCATTGCATCGAATTGTAGAGCCTACAATCACATGCATGCACTTAAACCCCGCCTACCCTCACCTCACCGATTTTCCGTTTGACAAGCTGCGTTCGCTCCTTAAAGGCATTGAGCCGCCAGCGCACTTAAAGCCTGTTGGCATGCAAATTGGCGAGCCGCGCCACCCGACGCCCCAGTTCATCAAAGAAGCGCTTGTGGCTGGTTTTTCCCATTTAGACAAATACCCGCCTGCGATTGGGCCTGTTGAATTGCGGGCTGCCATCGCGCGCTGGCTGGAGCGCCGCTATGGATTGCCGCATGTTGACGAAGCCACGGAAGTCATTCCGGCGTTGGGTACAAAAGAGTCCCTATTTTCGCTGGTGCAAGCGCTGACAGACCGCACTAAACCCAATCCGCTCGTGGTGTTGCCAGACCCGTTTTATCAAGTGTATGAAGCCGCCGTGCTATTCGCTGGCGTGCGCACGCACTACATCTCTGATTGGGCCGATGCCAGTAAGCAGCCTGATTTCAGCCAAATACCGGCTGCGGTGTGGAACGATGTGCAAATGCTGTTTGTGTGCTCGCCGGATAATCCCACTGGTCGCGTACTCACGCTCGAAACCTGGAAAACGATCTTTAATCTATCCGAGCAATACGGCTTTACCGTGCTCTCCGATGAGTGTTACAGCGAAATATATTTTGATGAAGGACACGGCCCGTTGGGCGCGCTCGAAGCGGCCCACAAGTTGGGTCGGTCTAACGAGCGCATCATCGTTATGGGTTCGCTCTCCAAGCGCTCCAACTGCCCCGGCCTGCGCTCGGGCTACGTGGCGGGCGATGCGAAGCTCATCAAACCCTTTTTGATGTACCGTACCTTCAACGGCGCGGCGATGTCCGGCATGGTGGCGCACGCCTCGGTTGCCGCCTGGAAGGACGAAACGCACGTTATCGAAAACCGCGCGCTCTACCGCAAAAAGTTTTATGAACTCACGCCAGCCCTGCAACCGCACTTGGGCGTATCCATCCCCGATGCGGCGTTTTATTGGTGGCCCGATGTTTCCCATTTATATGGCGGGGACGATACCCAATTTGTGCGCGAACTCTACCGCTCTACTGCCGTAACCGCGTTACCCGGCACCTATTTGGGCGCAAAACTTCCCGACGGCTCCAACCCGGGGCGTGGCCGCGTACGCTTTTCGCTCACCCCTTCGTTCGATGAATGTGCGGATGCAGTGGAACGTATCAAACGATTTGTAGAAGCACTCTAACTAAACAAAAAACCTGCGGCGTAAATACGGCACTTTTTGGGAGATATCTCCCAAAAAACGCCCTTTTTACGCCGCAGGTTTTTGTGTTGAAGCATTTGTTGAACCAAGCGCCATCATCGCGTGCGCGGCTCGGGGTATCATCAACGCAAATACATAAAAGTAGTCCGGAGATGAACTTAAATCGTACCTTGATCTACGGCGCGGCTGCGCTGTTTTCTATCCTGTTTGTTTGGCTCACGCTGCGCGAACCCTCCCCCGTAGCGCTACCGATCATGCTGGCATCGCTCGCGATGTTTTGGAGCTGTTTTCTGAGCGCCGAGCGCATCTACGGGCTGCGCGCCACGTTGGTATTTATTGCACTGGGCATGATCGCGGGATGGTTCGCGGAGCAAATGGGTTCGAGCCGAGGTTGGTTTTTTGGGCGCTACATCTACACCAACGTACTCGGCGCGCAACTGGGCAACGTACCTTTGGTCATTCCGTTGATGTGGTTTTCGCTCTGCCACGTTGGGTTGGTTTTAGCCCAGCTCATCCTGCGTCACACGCCGTTCGTCGTGCCAAGTTCCGTTGCCAGCGCGGCCTTTACTGCCCTCATCGCTGCCATGATCGTTACTGCATTTGACCTCGGCGCCGATCCCTATTTTGTGTTTGTGCTGAAAGCATGGGTCATGCAGAAAACCGATGGCGCGTGGTTTGGAGAGACCGTGCAAGGCTTCGCCGGTTGGATGCTCATTGGTTTTTGCATCCTTTTTGCTTTCCTGCTCTATTTGCGTCGCGCGCGACCAGCCCCAGGCCGCATCCCACGTTGGGCGAGCCTCGTTGCGCTCGGTATCTACGCCGGATTCCTCGTGTTTCAAATGGCGCTCGGCCACCCCGTTGAAACCCGCTCAATCGCCGTATTCGCAATGGGGATACCGTTTTTGTGTGCCGCCTACGGGTGGAGAACAATGCGGGGGCAAACCCATGGACGCTAGGCTTCATTGGGCGGGCGAGTTTCGCGCAGACCCTCTTGCCGACGACACCATCGCCAGTATCGTTGGTGCGTGGAACTCGGATAGCGCCTCCCTAAACACCGAGCAGTTTGAACGCCTAGCGGAAGTAAACGGGCTTTTGACGACTTGGGTGACCAATGGCGATTTGTTGAATTGGCCCCCTACAGAGCTGGGGCGCACGGCAACACCTCACATCGTAAAAGCGCTTAAAACGTATCTTGATGCTGGCGTAAATCTGCCAGAGTGGGCGCAGCCTGATGAAATCACGCTCGCAGAAGAGGTGTTCTTCGAATCCGGGCCCATTTCGTGCGCGATTTTGTTTTGTGCAAGCTTGCCCGAGTGTTACGTGTTACCCGATTTGGCTGATGTATTGCATGCGGCCGGGCAGCTCGAAAAGCACACCGATTACCGCGTACGGTCTACCGCAGCGATGATTTTTCCCGTCATG
>JANMDS010000399.1:0-5163 GCA_031376405.1 Betaproteobacteria bacterium | reverse complement strand
ATACCTGCGGCGTAAATTTCAAGCTTTTACAGGCAAACCTCTTTCGATAATGCGCGAAAACCACGTAATACCAGAAGGAATAATTGCATCGTTGAAATCAAAACCACTGTTGTGAAGCGAACAGCCGTCGCGCAATCCGTTGCCTAGCCATGCGTAGCATCCAGGCTTCTTTAGCAACATAAATGAAAAGTCTTCGCCCCCCATGGACGGTGGATGATCACGAAGTACGTTTTCTATGCCGAACACTTCATCGGCGATTTCAGCGGCAAATTCATATTCGGCCGTTGTATTGACCGTGCTTGGATAATTCCGCGTATATTCAACCGTCGCCGTACAGCCATGGGCTTGTGCAATGTGATCGACCAACGTGCGCAAACGGGATTCCAAGATATCTTGCACTTCAACTTTGTACGAACGGCCAGTACCGGTAATCGTCACGTCCCCCGGCACTACAGAAAAAGCAGGCAAATTGCCACCACGAATCGCGGACAAACCGAGCACCGCGCAATCAAGCGGATTAACACTGCGAGCAACAATGGTTTGTGCCGCCAAAATGATGTTTGCCGCCGCAATCATCGGGTCTATGACCAAGTGCGGCCGTGCCGCATGCCCGCCTTTGCCAATAATGTGAATTTTGATGCTATCGGTGGCAGCCATACAAGGGCCATCGCGCAAACCAAATTGACCTGGTGCGAGCTCGGGGCGGTTGTGTAGTGCGAAAATCCGCTGCGCCGGAAAGCGCTCGAACAGCCCATCTTTCACCATGGCATCGCCGCCGCCCCAACCCTCTTCTGCTGGTTGGAATATGAGGTAGGCTGTGCCGTCGAAATTGCGCGTTTTCGCCAAATATTTCGCAGTGCCTAGCAACATTGCCGTATGGCCATCGTGGCCACAGGCGTGCATCATGTTCTGCACTTTGGAAGCATGCTCAAACAAATTTTTTTCAGGCATCGGCAGCGCATCCATATCGGCACGCAAGCCAATACTCGCACCGGAAATGTTGGTTCTGCCACGGATAACACCGACGACCCCGGTTTGACCAATGCCCGTATGCACCTCATCCACCCCGTAGGCTTTGAGCCGTTCGGCAACAATCTGAGCGGTGCGAAACTCTTGAAAACCGATTTCGGGGTTGGCATGAAAGTCACGGCGAATCGCGGTGATTTCTTCGTGCGACGCGGCGATGAGCGGATCAATTTCGCGTGCCATGATTTACGTCGCGAGTGGCATCGCGCGCTCGGCGATGCGGGATAAAAATCCTGCGCCATTCGGGATGATGTTGTCGTTGAAATCGTACTTGGTGTTGTGCAAAAACGCACCGCACTCAGAGCCGCCGTTGCCAATGAACATGTAGCAGCCGGGCTTTTGTTGGAGCATAAATGAGAAATCTTCTGCGCCCATTGTGGGCTCAGTATCCGAATCAACGTTATCCGCACCAAACACTTCGCACGCGACCTCCGCAGCAAACGCCGCTTCTTTTGCGGTATTCACGGTTGGAGGATAGTTACGCACATAACGCACCGTAGCGTTTGCACCAAAACTCTCAGCTAAAGCGGGGATCATTGCTTTCAGTCGGGATTCAATTTGATCTTGCACCTTGCTTGAAAAAGCCCGAACCGTACCCGATAAACTCGCCATGCGCGGAATTACATTGGTGGTCTGCATGACACCCGCCTGCATTGCGCAGATACTGATCACTGCGGTGTCCACAGGCTTTACATTGCGCGAAACGATGCTCTGAATCGCTGTGATGACGTGACCTGCAACTAACACAGGATCAATCGCGTTGTGCGGCAAAGCGCCGTGACCACCACGGCCCTCAATTTCGATATACAACTCATCGGACGAGGCCATGATGGGGCCAGGACGCATGCCAATCTTCCCCGCTTCAATATCAGGAAAATTATGCAGCGCGTAAATTTCATCCATGTGCCAGCGCGTGAACAATCCATCTTTCACCATCGCATCGCCGCCCGCATGGCCTTCTTCTGCGGGTTGGAAAATGCAATACACGACGCCATTGAAATTTCGGGTTTGCGCTAAATATTTCGCTGCACCTAAGAGCATCGTGGTGTGCCCATCGTGTCCGCAGGCGTGCATGTATCCGATATTTTTCGAAATGTGACCGAAGCCATTTTCTTCAGTCATTTTTAGACAATCCATGTCGGCGCGCAAGCCAATGCCCCGCCCAGAGTCCGTTTTCTTGCCACGAATGACGCCCACGACACCGGTGCGCCCGATACCAGTGTGGATTTCATCGACCCCGTAGGCTTTAAGCCGCTCTGCAACCAATGCGGCGGTGCGGTGCTCCTGAAAACCATACTCTGGGTTGGCGTGAATGTCGCGCCGAATTGCAGTGAGTTCGGCGTGGAAATTCTCAATGATTTTTGCTGGGCTATACATACAGGACTGTCCTTCTTGGATTAATGTGCGTTACCGGAACGGTCTAAACGCAATCTTGGATCCACCACGTAATAGAGCAGATCAACGATCAAATTGATGGTTACAAACACTAAAGAGATTAAGCACAGGTACGCCGCCATTACTGGGATGTCGGCAAACTGCACAGCTTGAATGAAAAGTAAACCCATGCCCGGCCATTGGAAAACGGTTTCGGTGACGATGGCGAACGCGATAATGTTGCCGAGCTGTAAGCCAGTGATAGTCATCACCGGCACTAAAGTATTTTTTAATGCATGGCCGTAATTAATCGCGCGCTCTGAGAGCCCACGTGCGCGGGCAAATTTGATGAAGTCCGTGCGCAAGACTTCCATCATTTCAGAGCGAATGAGCCGCATGACTAAAGTCATTGTTCCGAGCGACAGAGTAATCGCAGGCAACACCAGCGCTTTTAAGCCCGATTGCGTGAGCAAACCTGTGCTCCAAAAACCAAGCTGCGTGACGTCGCCCCGACCAAAAGACGGTAGCCATTTCAGCTCGACCGCGAAAACGAGAATGAGCAAAATGCCAATGAGAAAGTTCGGCAGCGATACGCCAATTAGCGAGGCGGTGAGCAAAAATTGTGAGCTCCAGCTGTCCCGCCGAAGCGCGGTGTATACCCCCATGAGCGTGCCACCGACTAAGGCCAGCGCACCCGCACATAGCGCAAGCTCCAGCGTCGCAGGTAAGCGTTCCTTAATGAGTTGCGAAACAGGGCGGGCTTGCTTGAGCGAAAGCCCAAACTCTCCTTGCACCGCGTTCCCCGCAAATTTCGCGAACTGCACCACCGCGGGCTGATCGAGCCCGAGATCAGCACGCAGGCGCACTTTGTCTTCTTGCGTAGCGTCTTGCCCCAGCATCAGTACGACCGGGTCGCCTACGAAATTAAATAGCGAGAAGGCCACTACGCCCACCGCCAACATCACCAGCATCGCCTGGAAAATCCGGCGCAGAATATATGCCAACATCCTCGTTTTTGTCAGAGCGCCACATTCCGCTCTGCATCGCTTTTATGTAATCAGAGAATGATAGCGCGTTGGGCTTACTGCACCGCAGCAATTCGTGCAGAGTGAGACGCGTAAAGACACACGCCCGAGGCCACTGACACATTCAAGCTCTCAACGCTACCCACCATTGGGATGCGCACCAGCACATCGCATTTATCCCGCGTGAGGCGGCGTAGTCCCGCGCCCTCAGCGCCCAGCGCCCAGGCCATTGGAGCGCAAAACTGCTTTGGTGCAATTTCGTGCAAATTTTGCGTGGCCTCCCCTGCTGCGCCGTAAATCCACACGCCGGCTTCTTTGAGTTCATCGAGCGCGCGCGCCAAATTGGTTACAGACAAAATGGGTACAGTTTCCAGCGCGCCGCTGGCGGCCTTGGCCGCAGCTTCATTGAGCGCAGCCGATTTATCTTTCGGCACGATCACCGCGTGCACGCCAAAGGCATCGGCGCTCCGCACGCACGCACCCAGATTATGCGGATCGGTGATGCCATCCAAAATTAACACCAGCGGCACACCGTCAATACTCTCCAGCACTTCCGCCACACTCTGCACTTGCGGCGCCGGGAACACAAACGCCACCACGCCCTGGTGCCGCGTATCGCCCTTGGTAATGCGGTCAAGCCGAGCCCGCTCTACTTTGTGTACGGTGATGCCTTCTTTGGCGGCGAGGGTTTCGAGATCGCGCGCGCGCGCATCGCCCCGCTCCGACGACACATAAATGTGATCGACGGTATCGCCGTGGCGCTTGATGCGGGCCATGACGGCATGAAAACCAATGAGGGGGCTTAAGGCAGGCACGTAGGCTCACTAAATAATTGATATACTCATAGTTTACGTTTTAAGTTTTAAATCAAAACGTAGTCAACGATTTCAAAAAAAGCCGGTGTAGCTCAGTTGGTAGAGCAGCGCATTCGTAATGCGAAGGTCGGGTGTTCGATTCATCTCTCCGGCACCAAATTCTGCAGTAAATCTCCTGCTGCATGTTCAATACCTGCGGCGCAAAGGTAGCCATTTTCACGAGATATCTCTCAGATTTGGCCTTTTTTACGCCGCAGGTTTTATCCGCGCCACGCGCAGTTATTTGGTAGGTGCATTTTTCTTGGCCTCTTGCATCGCCTCTTGCAACGCTTTTAAGGTAGCGGTCGGGTCGCCCGATTTACCGGCTTCCTCCATTTTTTTTGCCGCACCCTCCATTTGCTTGGCGAATTCTTCCATTTTCTTCGCGTCTAGCTCAATTTTTGCCCCTGGGGCGTTAATCGTTACCGTGCCATCCTTGTCCGATTTCGCCTCGATTTTCATCTCAGCGCCATTGGGGCCCTTGATGGTCATCGTTCCACCGCCGTCTTTACCGTCGGTTTTGGTATCAACCTTCAGTTTGCCCGCTGGGGTGCTGATCGAAAAATCGCTTTCGGAATTTGCGTATTTTGGCGAAGGGCTCACACACGAAACCAAGTAGGCGGTCAACATGCCGCCCACAATTGAGCACACCATCGCCACTACGAAATACGCGAGCGTTTTTTGCGGCGGGCTTTTCATGAGTATGGGCAGACCCACGTACAGCAAGTAAAGCGAATAAAGCCCTACAAAAAACTGCAATACGCTACCGAGCCCCGGCACCAGCACCAACACACCGGCTAAAAACGAAGCGGTGTAGCTATACGCTGCGAGCTTGAACGCGTTAAGCATGTTTTTTTGCCCATCAAACGAGGGCGCAAGGGCGT
>JANMDS010000396.1:0-3749 GCA_031376405.1 Betaproteobacteria bacterium | reverse complement strand
GGCCGAGGCCCGTGGAAATGAACTCTTTGGCTTTAAGTGGGATGAACTCCCGTTTGATAAAGCCATCAAAATGGTGCGCGGCAAAGGCACGCGGCGGGTCGCGGTATTTACCGATGCGGATTGCCCGTTTTGCAAGCGGATCGAGCAAACATTTCAAACGGTAGACGATATCACTGTCTACAACTTTTTGATGCCGATTGACTCGTTGCATCCCGATGCAGGGCGCAAATCTAAAATTATTTGGTGCTCAAAAGACCGCACCAAGGCGTGGCTTGACTTCATGCTTAACGGCAAGCTCGTCGATGGCAAAGGCGATTGCCCTAACCCTGTTGATGAATTGAAGGCGCTGGGGCAATCTAAGCGCGTGAACGGTACGCCAGCGCTCGTATTCCCAGACAACCGCACCATTCCCGGTGCGATACCGAAACAACAACTGGAAGACGCTTTGAACCGCGCCGAAGCCCAGGTAAAAGCAACCAAGGTTTCACAAAAAGGTTGAACCTTGATGAAACCGCGAAAATTTAGGACGATTCGCGGAAAAAACTAATGAAATTGCGCCGCAGGTATTGATATAAATACTGCTGCGCAATTTTTTTATGCGCGCACTTTAACGAAAGGGTTTTCCATGGCTATTATCGATTTTCTGAAGCGCCAATTTATCGACATTATTGAATGGACGGACGACTCGCGCGACACACTCTCGTTCCGTTTTCCTGATGATGACAAAGAGATCAAAAACGGCGGGCAGTTGATCGTTCGCGAAAGCCAAGTCGCGCAGTTTGTGTATTTAGGTGAATACGGCGATACGTTTAAACCCGGCAAACACACACTCACTACCAACAATATCCCAATTCTCACCAACTTAAAAAGTTGGAAATACGCGCTCGAAAGTCCGTTCAAAGCGGATGTGTACTACATCGTTACCCGCACCTTCACGGGCAATAAGTGGGGCACGGCAAACCCAGTGATGATGCGCGATGCTGATTTCGGCGTAGTGCGCCTGCGGGCATTCGGCACCTACGATTTCAAAATTGTGGATCCACGCCTTTTCTTGCGCGAAGTGGCCGGAACCGACAATCATTTCCGTTTAGATGAGTTTTCCGATGTAATGCGCTCACGTATTGTGAGTGTGTTTAGCGAAGCGCTCGCTACGGCAAAAGTTCCCGTGCTCGACGTGGCCTCCCGCTACAGCGAAATGGGTGAGGCCATGTTGCCCCTCATCAACAACATTACCCGCGAAAAATACGGCTTAGAAATTACTGCGTTTATTTGCGAGAACGTGTCCGTACCGCCAGAAGTCGAAAAAGCGATCGACTCACGCGGCGCGATGACCACCATTGGCGATATGGGCGAATACATTCGCTACAACATGGCCAATGCCGTGGCCGAAGGCAAGGCCGGCGGGATGGGTATCGGAGCAGAGTTTGCGACTGCTATGGCGCTGGGCCAGCAAATGATTAACCAACCAGGCGGCGCGGTCGGCGCTAATCCGAATGCACCGAAAGGCATGGTGCCTGGCGCAAAAGTAGAAGCCCCAGTGGTTGCACCATCGCAAGCCGCGGGCGCACCAGTTTTGCACTCGCCGGCAGATGTCGCTAAAGTGTTGGGTGTCGGCGAAGCGGACGTGATCGCGGTGTTGGAGTCCGGCGAGCTCAAAGGTAAAAAAATCGGTACACAGTGGCGAGTAACGCAGAGCGCTGTAGAAGCGTATTTAGCGAGTTAAATATTGACAACGACGAACCCGCGCCGATGCAGTCATTCGCGCGGGTTTTTTTATGGATAACTGAAAATGACTTGGCAAAACCAAGAGCGCGTAACGCTCGATACGATTGCGAGCGCACCTGCGCAATTTCTCGCTGCAACGCTTGATCGAGATGAAGTGTTTCACGTGGGCGATGCGCTGCCGCATGGTTGGCATTGGTGCTATCACCTCGAGGCGGCGAAGCGAAGTGTGTTGGGCTATGATGGCCACGCATCGAAAGGAGAATTTTTACCTCCGATTGACTTGCCGCGACGCATGTGGGCCGGTAGTCGGTTCGAATTCGGCTCGCCGCTGCGCATTGGCGAAACCATTACCCGTCGTTCAAACATCATTCACGTCGAAGAGAAGATGGGGAAGAGCGGAAAGCTCGCATTCGTCACCGTGCGCCATCGGTTCTTTGGTGCAAACCACGATCTGCGTTTCACGGAAGAGCATGATATTGTGTATCGGGATGTGGATAGCCAACGCGATCCAGACAAACCTATTGTTGCGCCCGCTGCACCTAGCGGCGCGGAAAAGAGCATGTCGGTTTCGCCCGATCCAGTATTGTTGTTTCGTTATTCAGCGCTGACGTTTAATAGCCACCGCATTCACTACGATTTAGCATTTTGCAGAGCGCAAGAAGGTTATCGGCATTTAATTGTTCACGGACCTTTGCTCGCCACGCTGCTACTCAATTTTGCAAACGATTATGCGGCAGGCCAGGCAATGAAGTCGTTTACATTTAAAGCCAGAAGCCCGCTTTTTTGTGATGCGAACTTTGCGTTGCATTTAAAGAAAAATGGTACTGAAACGATCCTGTGGGCTACTAATGAAAACGGTGGATTAGCAATGGAAGCGGTTGCAACCTTTTAGAGTATTAAGCGAAATTTACTTTCAAATTTGCATGACTTTTGGGAAATCGGATCGATAAATGCGATGGATTTCGCAAGTAGCTGCAGTGGCTTTGTGAAATCTTCCGGCGCGCCTTGTGGCTGCAACGTGGGGTAGATTCGATCGTTCATAATTGGCGCACCGAGCGCAGCCATGTGTACGCGTAATTGGTGGCGTTGGCCCGTTTCGGGCTGCAACCGATAAAGCGCAAGCGTGCCCGCCGTTGCGATACGCTCAATCCTCGTTTTTGCATTGGCAACACCTGGGACGACGCACATTTTCATAAAGTGCGCGGGATCGTCCTCCAACCGATTTTCGATCACGGTGGGTGTGATCAATGTTGGTAACGATGGAGCAACAGCTTCATAGATTTTTTCGACATCGTGGTGGCGGAAAAGCGATTGATAGGCGTTGCGTGTGTGGGTGTCAACCGCAAATAACACTACGCCTGCCGTATCCTTATCTAGCCGATGTAAGGGCGAGAGCGCGGCAAGCCCTGTCGTTGAGATTAAGCGGGTCAGTAGTGTTTCCTGCACGTAAGCACCGACTGGGGCGACGGGTAAAAAATGGGGCTTGTCCGCGACCAATAGCTGCGCGTCTGCATAAAGTATTCGCACCTCGCCTTCCACACGCGGCTCCTTGCCGACGCTGCGAAAATAGTACACGCGAATCTCGTCAGTCAGTGGCGTCTTTGCCTGGAGCGGGCGTTCGTTGGTGTCCAATATCGCACCCGCTTCAATTCGCCGCGCCCACTCTTCAGGCGGAATCGTTGCGAACCGTGCACATAAAGCTGCGTGTAGGGTGTGGCCATCGCGAGGCGTGAGCAACACTTCGCTCGCACGCACGCCTTCGCGTACCGGTTTACTTTTCACTGAGAGGTTGCGCAGAGGCATCCAGCCGCTCAGCCCGCGCTACCCGCCAAGCTTCTTCGGGAAAGGCTGCGAAGACTTCGGCGGCGGTGATATCGGATTCGTTTAAGGCTGCATCAAGCGCCACGCGGTTGTCGAAAACATAGCATTCCCCTTTCCATGTGGAGTTTGCTGCGGGCATTTTTTCAAGGAAGTTCAAAATACCGCCGTCAAGCTCTACGCATGGCAACCCGAGCGCTTTCACC
>JANMDS010000094.1:0-7723 GCA_031376405.1 Betaproteobacteria bacterium | reverse complement strand
GGGCATCCGGCGCATCGGCCAAACCCATTGCAGTTTGCGCAAAGCCTAAGCTCCAGCGTGGCGGCAGATGGGTGCCGCCGATCAGCTGCATCCATTGCGCAATCACCTCAGCAGGAGAGTTCCCCACCATGACGTAGTAGTCCAAATCGCCGTCATCGATCTCAACGTAGCGATACAGATCGTGGTAATTGTCGTGCTCCGCGCCCAAATCAAAGGTGCAGGTTGCAAGCGTGTCGTAATACAAACCAAACCATTTCCCGTTCGGAGTGCGGGTGAGCGTAAATGGCCAGTGTTTATAGAGTGGATCACCGTGCTCAGGGTCGTAACCCAACGAATCCATCGCAATGGTGCGCAGCCGCCGACCCGCTAAATTAAGCGGGCCCGTTTTGTCCCCCAAGCCGTATACGCGATCATCTACGCTGCGCTGCAGATAATGTCGCACCGCTCCGGTGCGCTGTTCGCTCATGTAGGCTGACGTACTGCGATCCGCGAAAATCGGTTTACCTGTTGCGGCATCTTGCCAGGTGAGCCGAAGCGGCGCGGTGGAAAGCGTGACCTTAAGCGCAGCGGTTGAGGCGGAGGATGCACTGATGTTTTGCGGAGTGAATTCGCCTGCGACCACATCTCGGCTTTTGCCTTCCCACGGAACGCTAACGCCATTAGCAATGGCCCAGGTGCGCGGCTCTTTGAAACCGGCGTTAGGTTTAAGCGTTACGCGCGCGGTGGTTACGCTTAGAAAATGTAAGCTGAAAACCGCACCGTTTTTTAAAGTGCCCACAATGGTGTTGCCAACAACAGCGGTGTTAAATACTTCAAGCGCCTTCACGCGCAGCGCTTTCCAGCCGCATCAAATGTATGCACGATGTCTGGCTCAAAGGTGAGGTTGATCGTTTGGCCAACGCTTACCAACGTAGCGGTTGGCAAAACGGCTTCGAGCTGCGCGCCGTTGGTCGAAGTTCCGCGCAGGAGTTGTGTGCCGCCCATGTACTCAGCGTGGGTTACGGTCAGTGGCAGCGTAAGCGCAGCACTGACCGGAGCGAGATGAAAATGCTCCGGTCGAATGCCGATCTGCTCCGTCGCCGAGGGAAGCGCTTTGATAAAAATCGGCTGTGCACCGAACACCTCGCGCCCGATGAAGTTCATGCGCGGGCTGCCAATGAAGCCCGCGACGAAGGTATTGCAAGGCGAATCGTACAAGCCCTGCGGCGTACCGATTTGCTCGACCTTACCTGCGCGTAACACCACAATTTTGTCGGCCAATGTCATCGCTTCAACCTGATCGTGTGTGACGTAGATCATGGTGGAGCCTAAGCGTCGGTGCAGATCACGAAGCTCCGCGCGCATGGAGACGCGCAGCTCGGCATCGAGGTTTGAGAGCGGTTCGTCGAATAAAAATATTTTTGGCTCGCGCACAATCGCTCTGCCTATGGCCACCCGTTGCCGCTGCCCGCCGGAGAGCTGCGTGGGGCGGCGTTCTAGCAAACCATCGAGGCGCAACAACGCGGCCGCTTCGGTCACTTTTTGCTTAATCTGCTCGGCCGGTACGTTTAAATTTTCTAAGCCGAACGCCATGTTCGCGTACACACTCATGTGTGGGTAGAGTGCGTACGATTGGAACACCATTGCGCACCCACGGTGGGCTGCGGATACATTCACCACATTTGCGTCGTCAATCATTACTTGACCGTCGGTGGCCGTTTCAAGTCCAGCGATGATTCGCAACAATGTTGATTTACCGCATCCGGAGGGGCCAACGAACACCACGAATTCACCGTGTGCGGCCTCTAAATCTACGCCGTGGATTACGGTGGTTTTGTTAAACGATTTTTGAACCGCTTTTAACTGCAGTGTGCTCATAACGCGCCTACTTAACACCCGCACTGGCGATGCCGGTGGTGATGTATTTTTGTAAGAATCCGAACACAAGCGTGATCGGGATGATGGTAATTACGGTCATGGCGAGTAGGTAGTGCCACTGGGTATTGAGTTCGCCTTGGAAAGAATTCAGCGCCAATTGCAACGTGAAATATTCAGATTTTGAAAGCACAATAAGCGGGAGCAGAAAGTCATTCCAGCGCCACATGACGGAGAATATCGCCAGCACCGCAAGTGCGGGCGCGGAGAGCGGCAAAATGATTTTCCAGTAAATACGCCATTCGCTTGCGTTGTCCATCCGCGCGGCTTCCAATATTTCATCGGGGATAGTGAGCATGTATTGCCGCAATAAAAACACGCCAGTCGGCGTGGCAATTGCGGGCAAGATCACGCCCCATAAATTGTTCAGTAACCCGACCGAGTTAATTACCAAAAATACTGGAACCAAAATAATAGTCGGGGGGATCATGAGCGTGGCGAGGATTAAGCCGAACACCGCTTTCTGCCCTTTAAATTGGTACTTCGAGAGCGCGAACGCCGCCATGGAATTGACGAGCAATGTGAGCAGCGTGGCAACGACAGTGATGAAAACACTGTTAAACAAATAGCGGAAGAAATCAAATTTTTTAAACACATCGGTGAAGTTTTCAAACGCGAACTCCATTTCGTTGATAGGCTTGCGCTCCCTGATGTTGACCTTTATTTCCTCGGTAGGCTTCGCTGGATCGACCATTGTGGCGACGATGCCTAGGCGGGAGACCTGCGCGAGCGGTTTTTCTACGCCATCGACTCGCGTAAGAAACATTGCGAGCGGCTTTTCGTGCCCAGCAACCGTTACCATTTTTTGGCTGTACGGAAAAAAAGTAGGCGGAAACTGGTTGATGGCGCTTTCTGTTTTCAATGACGACATCAGCAGCCACAAAATAGGCGCGAACATCATGAACAAACCGACTACGAGATAGGCGTAGCTCGCCCAATCAGTCCAATCGAGCTTGCCGGTGTTGCCGCCTTGCCGCGTGCGGGTAACGAACACCAACGCGCGCTGGGGAGCACTCGTAGGGTTACTTAACAGTGCGTCCGGCTTCATCGGCTTTGGTCAGTTTGAGTTGAATAAGGGTCAGGCACACGAGTCCCGTCGCGAGAATAAGCGAAGCGGCGGCGGCCAAACCATACAAGTGGATTTGCTCCGCGAAACCCGTTTGGTAAATGAACTGCACAATGAAAGTAGTGGCAGAGCCAGGCCCACCGCCAGTCAATACAAACACCTCATCGAAAATTTGAACCGCTCGGATCATCGCCAACACCAAAACCACAATTAGATTAGGCATGAGCAACGGCAAGGTAATGCGGGTGAGCGTGCGCCAAGGTGAAGCGGCATCCATATTGGCTGCTTCGTACATATCTTTCGGTATGGCTTGCAGGCCGGCTAGCAAAATGAGCGTGTAAAAGCCCATGTGTGCCCAGATGGATACAAAAATTGTCCAGAAAAATGCCCAACCTGCATCGGTAAGCCAATTGATAGGCGTGGAGCCCGCAGCGAGCAGGCCCGCATTCAACACCCCTTGGCTTTGCAAGAGCCACTTCCAGATTAGCGCAACGACGACGGGCGACAATAACACCGGATAAAAATACACCCCACGCCAAAAACCTCGTCCGATGATTTTTCGGTTAAGTACGAGCGCGGTAATCAGTGAAAACAAAATCATGAGAACAACTTGAATGCCGGAAAACTTAATCGTGTTTACGATTGAGCGCCAGAAAATATCTTTTCGGCACGAGGCAATATCAAAGTAGTTTTTGCATTCCAGCAATATCTGAAAATTTTCTGTACCTGTGAAAGGCCGGTTTTGGGGCATGAGCTGAATGCCGCCGGTGAGCGCGTACACAAAATTAATGAGAATGGGCAGAAACGTAAATAGTCCAAATACCAATAAATTTGGGCCGACAAAGAGCCAGCCCAAATTGGGAACACCTAATTTTTTCTGCGCAAACCGAAACAGTGGCTCGAACAGATTGAAGCCGAAACCCGCAACACGCGAGAGCAATTGAGTTGCGAAATTGCCTTCGCTTTGTGTTGTGGGTGTCACAACAAACTTACTTTTGCGCTTGTTTCAGCGCATCAAGCATGTCGGTATTAAGCTTGGCCACTGCATCATCCACGCTGCTCTCACCTACGATTGCCTGCGTTACGCGGGTAACGGTTGGCAACATAATGGCGCGGTTAAATTTATAGCCTTGAAACATAAACGCTTCCGTAGCTAAGCTGGCTACGCCACTACCAAATACGCCCAACGCTGCGCGCACCGGAGCGGATGCTGCAGGATACTGCAGGCCCTTTTTCGCCAAACCTTGGTGCGCAGGGATGTTATTGGTACGTGCAGTGAATTCGCTGTAGCTCGCTTCGGAGGCGATGAAATCCATAAATGCGCCGACTTCTTTCGGCGATTTGCTGGTTTTTAACGCCACCCATGCTGCACCCCCTGGAATGCCCGAGCACGCTGCGGGGCCGCACGGATTTGGCACGGCGACCCAATCAAATTTCGTACCCACATCTTTTTGCAAGCGATTTAGTTGCCACGAGCCCGAGAGCACCATTGCAACGCGGCCGTTGGTAAATTCACCCACCGAATCAGCGTAGGTAGAGCCACCGGAGCCACCCCACACTTCTTTTAGCATCGTGCCATCTTTGTGCCAGCCAACGAATTTTGAAATCGCTGTTTTGTAGCCGCTATCGATAACGAGATCGCCTTTGGCATCGAAAAGCTTCGCGCCGTAGCTGATGGCGGGGCCTGCGAAACGATGGCCAGAACGGTCCCACGCCATGGCGGCGGGCAGCTGCGTGGCCGAAGCAACTTTGCGCGTTGCGTCTACCCAATCTTCCCAGGTGGCTTTGGGGCCAGGAAGGGCCACTTTTGCTTGCTCGAACAGCGTTTTGTTCACATAGGGGCCAGTCATCGTAAGCTGAGACATAAAGCCGTAAATACCTTTGTCCGTTACGCTCGGACGCAACCACGGTTGGGTTGCGCCAAAGTTGGCATCCCAATATCCGCGATCTTTTACTTGGCCGCTAATATCCAAATAATATTTAGCCAAACCACCTAAGTCGGTCACGCGTGCGATATCAGGGCCTTGACCGGCTGCAAGTTGCACGGGCAATTGTTCAACAATGGTTTTGTAAGGCACCACGTCAACGATGACTTTAGTGCCAGGGTTAGCGGCTTCGAAACGCTTGGCCTGCTCGGTGGTGACATCGCACTCAACGCCATCTTGGTAGCACATCACGCGGATCTCACCCGCGAGCGCTGCAGTCGGCAGAGCCGCCGCAAAAGATAAGGCAACGGCACGTGCCAACAACGTGGAACCTTGATGAATCGAAAACATGGATAACTCCTTGATTGATTTATTAGTATTACTGCAAAAAACTAAGTATATTTTGAATTTTAGAAATTGATCGTCCAATTTGCAATCCGCACACGTCTCCCCCATGTGGACGCTCATAGAAACGGTGTACGGTGGTATGCCGCCCGAGCCGCCAAATACCGTCGCCGAGCTGCTTCATCAACATATTGCGTCGCAGCAATATCCTACGCTTGCTGCGGGAACCATAAGCGAGAGCTGGCGTGTTTACTGTGGAAACAGCATCTCATTCTTACTTCAGCTTACGCTGCCTCCCAATGCTACACCGCGCAGTATTATTGTTTGCGGCGATGCCTGTTGGCGCACGATTTCCGATGTTGTGTTGCAAAGCATGCTAAGTCGGGGCCACGCCCTGGCGCTTTTTAATCGAACTGAGATTGCACCGGACCCCCCGCTAGAGCAGGCAATGACCAGACAGGCGCCGATTTACGCCGCGTATCCCCACCTTCAGTTCGGAGCCATTTCCGCGTGGTCGTGGAGTTTTCAGCGCTGCGTGGATGCGCTGCAATCCATGCCGAACCTAGCCGGAATACCAATTTGTGTAAGCGGACATTCCCGAGGCGGCAAGGCTGCGTTGTTGGCCGGGGCACTGGATGCGCGCATTGCCACCACCCACGCCAACAATGCGGGGGTTTTGGGCAGCGGCGCTATCCATCGACTTGGCGAGGGCAGTGAAACGTGGCAAGCGCTCGTGCGCGCGTATCCGCATTGGGTAGGGCCCGCGTTGCGTGCGCTAGCGGCTGCGGGTGAGCCACTCCCGTTTGAGCAAGATGCGCTCTTAGGCGAGATTGCACCGCGCGGCTTGCTTATCACGCAGGCGCTCGATGATGTTTGGGCGAATCCCAGCGGTACGGCCGCGATCGTTCGTGCGCTGCAAAATCGCTCTGCGTCGCAACGGATTCGCCTGATGAACCGAACGGGCGGGCACGCGATGCACGTCCACGATTGGTTTGCCTTGTTCGATTTTTTGGAAAGCCCAGGGTAAATACCTGCTGCGCAAAATGGCGACATTTCCAGCTTTATCGCCAAAACCAATACACTACTGCATAACAATATAAACCTCAGTGGCCTTTCGGATGTTCAATATCCCCACCTTATTAACGTGGTTTCGCATCGCGGCGATCCCCATCATCGTAGGTGTGCACTATTTGCCTGCCGGATGGCTTACGCCGAGTGGGCAAAACTGGTTAGGTGCGGGCGTATTTGTGGTGGCGGGCTTAACCGATTGGCTCGATGGCTATTTGGCGCGCAAGTGGAAGCAAACATCGAGTTTTGGCGCGTTTTTAGATCCCGTGGCCGATAAATTGATGGTCTCTGCTGCGCTGATTGTGTTGGTTCAACTCGGTCGTGCAGATGCTATTTTGGCGTTCGTAATCATCGGCCGGGAAATCACCATTTCTGCGCTGCGCGAGTGGATGGCGCAAGCGGGCAAAAGCAAAAGTGTTGCAGTCTCGACAATCGGCAAATTTAAAACAGCCGCACAAATCGTGGCCGTCGTCGCGCTATTATTGTGGCAGCCGCTCATCCCTGGCGTGGATACGAAAGCGGTGGGAACCTTTGCACTGTGGATCGCTGCTGCGCTCACGCTCTGGTCTATGTTTTACTACTTGCGGCGCGCGTTCAAGGAGCTCAATCGCGCCGAAGGCGAGCGTCGAAACAACCCGTCCGAACGCCGCCGCAAAATTATGCGGGTATCGAACAAAAGCGACTCAAACGTTTAAGCGAATTGCTTTATCCGCGAGCGAATCTGGGTTTGAAATTGATCATCATTCACCGAAACTTGCATGTTGCGGATGATGCCGTCCGCTAAGTCGTAGACCCAGCCGTGCACGGTTATATCCTGCCCTCGAGCCCAGGCATCGCCCACAATCGTCGTTTCGGCTACATGACGTACTTGCTCGATTACGTTCAACTCACACAGCTTGCGGATATCGGCGTTATGGGACGCAGCCGTGCGGGCTAAGTAATTGCCGTGCGCATCGGCCACATCTTGCACATGGCGCAACCAATTATCAATCAAACCCATGCGTTTTTTGGTGAACGCCGCCTCCACGCCGCCGCAGCCGTAATGTCCGCACACGATCACGTGCTTCACCTTCAACACGTCTACGGCATATTGCAGCACCGATAAACAATTTAAATCGGTGTGTACCACCACGTTGGCCACATTGCGGTGAACGAACACTTCGCCCGGTGGCAGGCCCACAATTTGGTTGGCAGGCACGCGGCTATCGGAGCAGCCGATCCACAAATACTCAGGCGTTTGCTGATGCAGGAGCGAATCAAAAAATCCAGGTTGTTCGCGTTGTACACGCTCGGCCCATTCGCGGTTGGCCTGGAGCAAGTTTTCGATCATGGTGTCAATCTTTAAAAAGTCACATTTACATGAATACCTGCGGCGTAAAAAGCGCCATTTTTGGGAGATATCTCC
>JANMDS010000091.1:0-3033 GCA_031376405.1 Betaproteobacteria bacterium | reverse complement strand
CGCGAAATCTTTCACGGCATCGTAAGGCATTTTTGCGTAGAGCGACACATTGATCCCGTGCGTACCCACCGTGCCCATCAAAAGCGTATAGCCATCCGGCGCCGCCTTCGCCACGCTATCGCTGCCCACGTTTCCGCCCGCGCCTGGCTTGTTGTCCACAATCACCGATTGCCCGAGCGATTTGGTCAAATGCGCCGCCACTTCGCGGGCCACAATATCCGTAGTGCCACCCGCAGGAAAGGGCACTACCAAACGAATCGGTTTTGCGGGATAAGCCTGCGAAAAGGCCACATTTGCGCCGCAGGTATAGAGCATGAGCGCGGCGAGTTTGAGATGTTTGTTCATTGATTCCTCCTTATTGGGAAGGATAGCGGAAATGCGTGGGAGGTGCGACGGTTCTTTCGCACCTTCATATTGCTTTTATATAAAGTACCTGAGTATGCCGAGAAGGTCATGTTTGGGCAAAAGTAGCCGATTAATTCATATCGTATTGCTACGTTGCGATCTGGGTAGTCGTGTTTAGGCAGATGCGCATTAAAATCGGTAGTTGATTTATTTCTGCTCGCGCTTCCTCATTCATGTCCGGTCAAACCCTTTACGAAAAACTTTTTAACGCCCATGTGGTGCGCACCGAGCCCGACGGCACGGCGCTGCTCTACATTGATCGGCATTTGGTGCATGAAGTGACCAGCCCGCAAGCCTTTGAGGGCTTGAAGCTCGCGGGGCGCAAGCCGTGGCGCAAGTCTTCGATGATCGCCGTGCCCGATCACAATACGCCGACCACACCGGGCTTCACCCACATCGCCGATCCGGTGAGCCGTGTGCAAGTGGAAACGCTTGATGCGAACGCGAAAGAGCATGGCCTGCGCTATTTTCCGATTGGGGATATTCGGCGCGGCATCGTGCACGTCATTGGCCCGGAGCAGGGCGCGACCTTGCCGGGGATGACGGTGGTGTGCGGCGATTCCCATACTTCAACGCACGGCGCATTTGCAGCGATTGCGTTTGGGATTGGCACGAGCGAAGTCGAGCACGTGATGGCCACGCAATGTTTGCCCCAGCGGCAGGCGAAATCCATGCTCGTGCGCGCAGATGGCAATGCGTCAGCGGGCATTACTGCAAAAGATATTGTGCTCGCCATCATCGGCAAAATCGGCACGGCGGGCGGCACGGGCTTTGCCATTGAGTTCGGCGGCAGCGCGATTAAAGCGCTTTCGATGGAAGGCAGGATGACGGTGTGCAACATGGCCATCGAAGCCGGCGCGCGCTGCGGCATGGTGGCTTATGATGAAGTCACCGAAAATTATTTGAAAGGCCGCCCGCAAGCGCCAGCGGGCGAAATGTGGGAGGCGGCGGTAGCGATGTGGCGTGGCTTGAAGAGCGACGACGACGCGAAGTTCGATCATGTTGTTTCGTTGAACGCCGCCGAAATTGCGCCGCAGGTATCGTGGGGCACGTCGCCTGAAATGGTGGTGTCGATTATGGATCGCGTGCCCGATCCCGACAAAATTAAAGATAGCGTGAAGCGCGAAGGCACCGAGCGCGCGCTGGCCTACATGGGCCTCACGCCGAACACGCTCATCAGCGATATCAAAATTGATAAAGTGTTCATCGGCTCTTGCACCAATTCGCGCATCGAAGATTTGCGGCTTGCAGCGAGCGTCGTGCGCGGGCGGCAAAAAGCGACGAACGTGAAATTGGCGATGGTCGTGCCCGGCTCCGGTTTAGTGAAGCAGCAAGCCGAAGCGGAAGGGCTGGATAAGATTTTTCTCGCGGCAGGTTTTGAGTGGCGCGAGCCTGGCTGCTCAATGTGCTTAGCGATGAACGATGATCGCCTCGAGCCCGGTGAGCGCTGTGCCTCCACCAGCAATCGAAATTTTGAAGGCCGCCAAGGCAATGGCGGGCGCACGCATTTGGTCTCGCCCGCGATGGCGGCGGCGGCGGGCATTGCTGGGCATTTTGTGGATGTGCGGAGGCTGTGAGGTGTGGCTTGTGAAGCGTGAAGCGTGATTCGTGAGTCGGGCCGCGTGACGCCTAGTACACATTGCCTCAACATTCACGATTCACAATCTGCAAGAAATCAATCGTAGAAACACAATTTTCGGAAATAAAAAATGGAACAATTCACCCAACACACAGGCTTAGCCGTCCCGCTTGATCGGGCGAACGTGGATACCGACGCGATCATACCCAAGCAATATTTGAAGTCCATCAAGCGCACGGGCTTCGGGCCCACAGCATTTGATGAGTGGCGCTACATGAGCGCCGGCGAGCCCGGCATGGACCACAGCGCGCGCGCGCTGAACCCCAATTTCATCTTGAACCAAGCCCGCTACGTAGGCGCATCCATCTTGCTCGCCAAGCAAAACTTCGGCTGCGGCTCCTCGCGCGAACACGCGCCTTGGGCGCTCATGCAATACGGCTTCAAAGCCATCATTGCGCCCTCCTACGGCGATATTTTTTACAACAATTCGTTGAACAACGGCTTGCTGGTGATTCGGCTCGTCGATCACGAGATCGAGAAACTTTTCGCCGCCTGCGCCGCGTTCCCCGGCTTCAAATTGCATATTGATTTGGGCGAGCAACTCGTGCGCGCAACGAACGGTGAGTTCGCCTTCAAATTCGACATCGATGGTTCGAAAAAAATCCGGTTGTTAAACGGCTGGGACGATATCGGGCTCACGCTCAAACACGCCGATACGATTCGCGCGTTTGAAGCCAAGCGCTTAGCGGAGCAACCTTGGTTGGTTTGATGTGGCATTGATTTTGTTTTAATGGCAATACCTGCGGCGCAAAACAGGTATTTTTTGGAAGATTTCTCCTGAAAAATGCTTGTTTTGTGCCGCATGTATTTTGCTGCTCGTTTATCTATCTCCCTCCGCCAATTTCTGCTATCGTTGTTTATTAAAAGGCACTTGAATTAACAAACGAAGTGCAACAAAGTGTTGGAGCGGGGTGGGACGGTGGTGAAGGTAACAAACTGTCAGCATCCCAAACCGACCAAAGTTGGAGTTGCCTTCAATGCATTACCGC
>JANMDS010000346.1:0-10375 GCA_031376405.1 Betaproteobacteria bacterium | reverse complement strand
GGATTGTGTAGCTAAAGTTATCGCGCGGTACTTGGGCTGTGATTTCCGTTGGCCAGCCAGCTTAAGCAGCGCGAACCATGAATAGTCTGAGAATTTCGTAGTCCATACCGGCAGACTAACCCTTGTGTGTTGAATTAGTCCAACTCTTGCGCAAACCAGTCGTTTTAAATTGCAGACAAGCTCCGTACAATACAAACTTACAAAAGTGAAAGTGCGTAGCAACTTAATAATGGATACAAAAAAACTTCTGCGCTTGTTGCATCAACTCAGGGTTTTGTTCATTACGGGGGCTGCACTACTCATGGCTACACAAGCTGCCGCAGAGGGTGGGCCAACTTGGGCGTATCCGGTGGCGGACAAAGAGCAGCCTCCCGCGCCTGACGGCAATACTAAAGTGCGCGTACCCAACAGCGCGTTGACCTACGCACTTAAGGAAATCGACAATCTCTTCGAGCCACCGATTTGGTTTCCCGAGCACAACGTTGGGATGCCGCGCGTAGTGCAATATGGCGCAGCGCCGGGCGTGCGCGCTTGCGCAGCCTGCCATTTGTCCAGCGGACAAGGTCATCCCGAATCTGGCCATATCGCTGGCTTGTCCATCAATTACTTCAAGCAGCAAATAGCGGACTACCGCACAGGTGATCGCGTAGATAAAGTATGGATGACTGCGATGGCCAAGGCCATGACCGACAAAGATGTTGAAGAGGCTGCGCAGTGGTTTGCCAAAATTAAACCGATTCCCTGGGTAAAAGTTGTTGAAGCCGACACTATTCCTAAAAGCTACTTCAACAAAAGCCGTAAACGCTTGCCATCGCCACAGGGCGGCACAGAGGCACTGGGAAACCGGATTGCAGAGTTCCCACAGGAGCCGGATCGCGTACTGCTACGCGATCCTTACGCAGGCTTCGTCGCCTATGTGCCGAAAGGCAGCGTTGCTGATGGCAAAAGTTTAGTGACGCAAGGGGCAGGAAAAGCAGTCATGTGCTCCGCTTGTCACGGCGCTGACCTTAAAGGGCAAGGCGATGTACCGCGTATTGCAGGCATTTCACCGCTCTACACCGTGCGCCAGATGTACGCTTTCAAGACGGGTTCACGCAAAGGCGCTCTTGCCGCGCAGATGCAGCCTGTCACCGCGAATTTGGAAGAAAAAGACATCACCTCTATCGCCGCTTATTTGGCATCGCTTACACCTTGATTTCAGCCTTTTAACTCAGTAGGAGTCGACAACATGAACACAGCAGCAACCACCCAGACTAGCGGTATCGCAGCCATGCTAGATCAACTCATTGGACAACGATCCGATTTACTTTTACGCCTAATCGTAGGCGGCATGCTAATTCCGCATGGTGTTGGTAAATTTCTTAACTTTGGCAAAGAAGTGGAAGTGTTTGGCAATGTGTTCAAACTTGCCCCCGCCGAGGCTTGGGTGATTGGTGCAGCCGTTTTTCAAATTGTCGTGGGCTCATTGATTGTGGCCAACCGCTTTACGCGCATCTCAGCGTTGCTAGTGGCCGTTTTTATGGTCGGTACGATCATCGTGGCGAACGCGGGCAATGGCTGGTTTTGGCATATGAAGGGAATTGAATACTCTGTGATGTGGGCATTGCTCGCGATTGTGGTTGCGGGCCGCGCTCAGCACTAAGTTTTTTATAAGAGGAAATAGCTCATGAATCGTTCATTTATCACTTCGATGACGTGCTCGGCATTGGCTTTGTTGTTAGCCGCTTGCGCTAGCTCGCCCGAACTCGTTAAACCTGTGCCCGTGAGCATCGTCTTGGGTGCAAACCTGGGGCATCTACCGATCTTGGTAGGCGCAGAAAAGGGTTTGTTCGCCAAGCACGGTATTGATTTGCAGCTCAAGGTGGTCAACAGTGGCGATCAAATGGTCAGCGCGATGCGAGGCAAGGAGGTAGATGTTGGCAACATGAGCGTGACCACATTTATCAAAGCGCGGCACGAAGGCGATGCTTGGCAGGTGGTGGGCTTGATCATGAACGACGCAACGCGCAGCAACGCCGATGAAGCGTTGGCCATCATTAGCAAAAAAGGCAGCGGTATTCGTCCGGGCAAGATTGAAGATTTGAAGGGCAAGAAGGTAGCGGTACAGCTTGGGCAAACCCCACACGAGTACGTGAAAATCGCCGCTGCGAAGGCTGGCTTGGCTGAAACCGATATTGTGACCGTGAACACGCCGCAATCTGCGCCCGCTTTGATAGAGGCTTTGAGCAGCGGAAAAGTTGACGCGATTGCCTCGTTGGAGCCTCTGAACTCCATGGTGTTGGCGGGCGTGCAAGACGCATACGAAGTCAAGCGCGGCGGTGGTTACCTTTCGTATTTGATGATCACGACAGCGCCGGTACCCACTATCCAAAACAAATCTGATTTGATCGAACGCTTTGCCGCTGGATTGGCGGCCTCTACTCAATACACAAGGCAAAATCGTGCGGAAGCTGTGAAGATTTTTGCCGCGCGCATCCCCAATCAGAATGTGGAAGCGCTGACCAACGGCATCAGGCACATTTCGTATGACCCACGCATTTCTGCTGCGACCGAAAGAGCCTTTGAAGTCGCGCAATCCGAAGTGCTCTCGCAATCCTCGCTCAAGGGGAAAACACCGATGTCAATGACTGCGCTGCTTTACCGAGATGCATCGCAAAAAGTGCAAGTGAAGTTCCCTGAATACTTCAATGATTTGCCCAAGCTTCAATAACTCAATTTTTTTCTGAGATCGCCATGTCTTCTTCTGTGACCGTAGATTTCACCACGTTGCGCCAATTCATTGCCCAGTGCCTACAAACCGCGGGGATCCCGCAGGTCGATGCCCTGCGAGTGGCTGAGCTGATGGCCCAGGCTGATCTTCAAGGCTCAGATGGGCATGGTGTAATCCGCTTGCCGCAATACACCAAACGCATTCTCGCCAAGGGCATCAACACGCAGCCTAAGATGCGGATCGTCACTGAGCGGGCCGGCATGGCGGTGCTGGATGGTGACAACGGCATGGGTCATTTGGTGGTGTCCAGGGCCGTCGAAATTGCGATTGAAAAGGCCAAAGTAACTGGTGTTGCCTGGGTGAGCACGCGATACAGCAACCATGCTGGGCCTGCTTCTTTGTACGCCCGGATGCCGCTCGCGCACGACATGCTGAGCCTCTATTTCGCGGTGGGTAATGCAAACCATTTACCGCCATGGGGTGGTATTGACCTATTGCTTTCGACTAACCCGATTGCTGCGGGAATCCCAACCGGAAAAGAAAAACCCATTGTGTTGGACATGGCAACCACAGTGACCGCTTATGGGAAAGTAAAAGCTAAAGCCAAAAGCGGCGAGATGATGCCGGAGGGCTGGATGATTGATCGACAAGGAAAACCATTGCTCGATCCCAAACGTGCCGCAGAAGGTATGCTCGTACCCATCGGTGGACATAAAGGCTACGGTTTGGCCTTGATGGTTGGCATGCTCGCGGGCACGCTGGGTGGCGCAGCCATGGGCAAAGAAGTAATTGACTTTAATGCTGACCACGAAACCATCACCAATACGGGGCAAGCCATTTTGGTCTTGGATCTAAAAGCGTTTGGTGAGCCCGCCGCCTTTAAAGAGCAGGCAGATGTGCTAATTGCCGACTTGCGCGCTAGTGCACGCTTGCCAGGTGTAGACAGGATTTGGCTGCCCGGTGAGCAAAGTGAGATGAGACGCGAGCGTTATGCACGTGAAGGTATCCCGATTTCGACCGGCGTTTTAAAGGAGCTGGATACGTTGGCGCATGACATGGGTACACCGCCACTTACCCGCTTACAAACAGTGCACGCGGCATGATGCTGGAATCAATTAATCCTGCGACCGATGGTGCGCTGGCGAAGTATGCTCTGCTTGACGACAATGGGATTGAGCGTGCATTGCAGGCGGCGAATTTGGCTCAAAAGCAGTGGGCGCAGCGCGATTCAGGCGAACGCAGCGAAGCGCTGAAGGGCGTAGCAAAGATATTACGCCGAGGTTCCGCACACTACGCGCAACTGATCAGCTTAGAAGTGGGCAAGCCGATCAAAGAATCCGTAGCTGAAGTAGAAAAGTGTGCTTGGAACTGCGATTTTTATGCGCAGAATGCACCTGGTATGTTGGAAGATCAAGTGATAGCCAGCAGCGCAAGGGACAGCAGGATTGTTTATGATCCCTTGGGGCTCGTGTTGGCAGTGATGCCTTGGAATTACCCATTTTGGCAAGTGATGCGCGCCGCAGCGCCTGTCTTGGCCGGCGGCAACGGGCTAATTCTCAAACACGCGAGCAACGTACCGCAGTGCGCGCTTGCTTTGCAAGAGGTGTTTGATCAATCCGATCTACCCAAGGGCTTGTTCAGCACTCTGCTGGTGGGCTCCTCTCAGGTTGCCAGACTGATTCAGGATGCGCGCATCAATGCCATAACCTTTACAGGCTCAACTCCAGTCGGGCGCACCTTGGCATCACAAGCGGGCGCAGCTTTAAAAAAACAGGTCTTAGAACTGGGTGGCTCAGACCCTTTCATTGTGTTGGCCGATGCTAACGTGCCACTCGCAGCAGTTACAGCGGCCAAAGCTCGCTTTCACAATACCGGCCAAAGCTGTATTTCAGCGAAGCGGTTTATTGTGGAAGAAAGCATTGCACAGCTATTTGTGGATGTATTCTGTGAGGCTGTGCACAGTATGGTTTTGGGCGATCCGCTGTCAGAAGCGACGCAAATTGGGAGCATGGCACGTAGAAGCTTGCGCAGTGAGCTAGATGCCCAGGTGCAGGCCAGCGTGCATGAGGGAGCGAAGCTTCTCATGGGTGGCCAAAAAATCGACGGCCCCGGCGCTTTTTATAAAGCTACCGTGCTCGACCATGTGTTGCCCAGCATGACCGTGGCGCGCGAAGAGACCTTTGGGCCCGCTGCGGCCATCCTTCGCGTGAAATCCGCCGCAGAGGCTTTGGCTGTGGCGAATGGTACAGAGTTTGGCTTAGGTGCTGCACTATGGACCGCCGACCTTGATCGCGCACAAAAGCTCTCCCGTGAGATTGAAGCAGGTGCTGTCTTCATCAATTCCATGGTTGCATCCGACCCGCGCTTGCCTTTCGGTGGGATCAAACATTCGGGCTATGGCCGTGAGCTGGGCAGTTTGGGCTTGCATGAATTCACCAATATTAAAACCGTGTGGACCGGCTCAGGCCACGCTTGACTTTAGAGAGTATCGCCACAATGAAGCCATCACAAGTGCATCGCTACGCCGTGTTGCGACCTGATCAAATCAAAAGCCATGATCGTGGCGGTGGTGCGCGCACCACGCCTTTGGTATTGCCTTCAATTGGAGCGACTGGTTTTATTAACGGTATTACCGAATTTGCGGCCGGTGCATCGATTGCCTTTCATAGACACAACTGCGAGGAAAGTGTGGTGCTGCTTGAAGGCCAAGCCATGCTAGACATTGCAGGTGAGGAAATACAACTCAAGGCGTTGGACACGACGTGGATTCCACCCAACGTGCCGCATCGCTTCCGTAATTTATCGACCGATAAACCAATGAAAATTTTATGGATTTACGCTTCTACACAAGCCACACGCACGCTAGTGGATTCCGGAGAGACCCGGCTCGTCGCTGCTGAGCACCACTGATTGCATTTCAAAAAAAATTACTCATCACTCAAAAAAGGAGTTGCTCATGGGCTTGAAATATTTGGAGCACATGCTGATTCTCACGCACGATCCCGATGGGACGCGAGATTGGTTTTGCGAAAACTTAGGATTTAGTGACGGTCATCACCCCGAGTTTGGCTTCCCAGTGCATTGGCTCTATATCGGAGGCCAAGATGTGGTGCACATTGGTAAAGCGCGCCATTCTGCGCACCAGGACACGTATCTCAAGACACCCTCCGATCAAGCGGGTGTTGACTACTCCGCCGCTGGCGCGCCAGGCTCTGGCCGCATTGACCATGTGTGCTTCAACTGCGAGGGCATTGAAGAGTTCATTGAGCGCTTAACGAAGAACGGCGTGGAGTTCAGTGAGCGAAAAGCGCATAACTCCAACCTCTATCAACTGTTCATGCGAGAGCCGATCAATGGCATTAAGGTCGAGCTCAATTTCCAATGGCAAGAAGCAGTACGAATTGGTCGCGTCCCAGGCTGGACAGATGAGGGACAAAACAACAAATTTGCGAGTCAAGTTCATGCCAAGGAGGGTGGCCTAAGCCAAGCCTCAACTTCAGAAAAGATTTCCTCATGAACGCGCCGCTTTCAAGCGCGTTGCACGCTCAAGACTACGCGTTCGTGCCTGCCAAGATCGTGAGCCTGCCCATTCAAGGTAGCGCTGCGCGCTTTCCTGTCCACCGCATCTTTTGCGTGGGTCGCAACTACGCGGATCACGCGCGTGAAATGGGACATGACCCTAATCGCGAACTCCCCTTTTTTTTCATGAAACCCGCAAGCGCGCTGGTCAGCGACGGGGGTAACTTCCCTTATCCGACGCTCAGCCTCGATGTGCATCATGAAGTGGAGTTGGTGGTGGCTATCGGCCACGGTGGTAGCCGTGTCGATGCGTCAACGGCTTTGCAGCATGTCTATGGCTACGCCGTGGGCCTGGACATGACGCGCCGCGACTTGCAAAGCGAGGCGAAGAAAATGGGACGCCCGTGGGATACGGGAAAAGCCTTTGATCACTCGGCGCCTTGTGGCACTTTGCTGGGAGCGAAAGATTTTGCGCACCTTGCGGATGCAAGCATCTCGCTCACGATCGATGGTCATGCTCGCCAAAGCGGCAATTTGCGGGAACTGATTTGGAATGTGCCTGACACGATTGCATACCTGAGCACGCTATTCATGTTGCGAGCAGGTGATTTGATTTTTACCGGAACTCCAGCAGGCGTCGGCCCTGTGCAACGCGGTGAACGGCTGTTGGCCCGAGTGCAAGGCTTGCCTGACTTGGATATCCAAGTCGTTTGATGCTGCCAATTTCGATCAGGAGATAGATTATGCAAAGAAGACAATTTTCAAAGCTGCTCGTTGGCACAACTGCGATGGCTGCGATGCCAGCCTGGGCGCAAAAGTACCCAAGCAGCCCAGTCACCGTAATATTGCCGTTGCAAGCGGGTAGTGCATCCGATGTAGGGGTGCGACACTTAAGCGAACGTCTGGCACAAAAATTTGGCGTCGGCTTTGTCGTCGAAAATATCGCGGCTGCCGCGGGCTTGGTGGGCTTAGAGAAAGTTGCGAAAGCGCGCCCAGACGGGCTGACAGTGGCAGCGCTAAACAACAGCATCATGACCATCCTGCCGCACCTCCAGGCGGCCAACATGAAGGTCGATGTCCGCAAAGATTTTGTGCCAGTAGTGGGCATTGCGAATATTCCCACCTTCATTGGCGTACCCAAAACTTCGCCGATTCGCAATATCAAAGACCTACTCGCTCGCGCCAAAAGCACGCAGTCGTTACTCAATTACTCCTCTGGCGGTATCGGAAGCCCTCAGCATTTGGCCACAGAGCTTCTCATGTCGATGACGGGTATCAAAATGACGCATGTGCCTTACCGAGGGGCGACCCAGGCAGCGCTGGCGGTGGCGGCTTCGGAAGTGGATGTGATGTCGATGGCGTTGCCACTCGCACAACCGTTTTTGCCCGATGCGCGCGTACGCTTAATAGCTTTTTCGGGTAACGAAAGGCATCCTCAATTCGCGGATATTCCAACCGTCAATGAGCAAGGTGTTGAAGGCTACGAATATTCGTCGTGGATTGGTTTTTTCTTTAATAAAGATGTGCCCGCCGACACTGTAAACACGTTGCGTAGAGACGCAGAAGAAATTGTCAATAACAGCGCGTTCCAACAGCAACTCATCCGCGCGGGTCTCGATCCTTGGCCAAAAAATGCTTCGCAACTAGCGAAAATCGTACAAGAAGATTACGCCAAGTGGCAAAAAGTAATCAAAGATGCCAAGATCACAGCAACTTAAAAAAATAGAGTCCTTGCAATGAATGTGCTGCGAATTGCGGGCTACCAAAGCGCGCACTCCATCTTAAGCGCCAGTTTGCAAGAGCTGGCCCGGCCATTGCGTGACCAAAATTGGTTGTTGGCGATGGAAGAAGATGTCACTGCGCAGGGGGAGACGGCGCGCTCTTTGTTTACGAGTGTTGAATGCGGCGTGCGTCAGGTCGCTTATGTGGCATCGAGCTACCTTACCGCCAAAGTACCCGAGCTAAGTCTTCTCGATGCTTCATTTGCAGTGCATGACAGAGCCCTCGCCTTGAAGTGCTTGGATAGCGAAGTGGGTAAGTGGCTGGCGCAATGCGTTGAGCGGCGCACCGGCTACAAAGTGTTAGGCTGGTGGGACAACGGCTTTCGCCATATCTCTAACCGCGTGCGCCCTATCGCCAGTGCGGCGGATTGCGCGGGCCTGCGCATTCGCACTTTAGATAGCGCGGTGTATAGGCAAAGTTTGGCGGCGCTTGGGTTTACGCCGCAGACTATTGATGTCAAAGATTTTCGAGCGGCAGTTGCCTCAGGACTGGTTGATGCACAAGAAAATCCTTTGGCCAATCACGCTCTATTTTCAATCGGGGAGTATCACCCACATTTGAGCCTGACCGCTCATTTTTTTGGCGTGTTGCTATTGGTGTGTCACCGCGATTGGTATGAGGGGCTCGCAGCCGCAGAGCGCAACTTACTTGACGCGGCCAGCGAGCACGCCACGCTATACCAGCGCACGCGTGCGCAAGAGGAAGATAAAACGGTTTTGGCGAAGTTGCATGGTCAAGGCTTGCAGGTGCTAGATCACGCACAATTGGACCTTGACTCGATGCGCAGGGCGATCAGCGGTGTGCGCGATCAACTCGTTCATTCTCTACCCGAGCGCTACACCCAACTGTACATACAAAACGAATCTGAGGCGCACGTTCATGGTTCTTGAAATTGCAGTGCTGCATATTCACACCAGATCCAGTGTTGAATTTGAAGCCGCTACGGAGCAAGCCCTGCCGTTATTCTTACGCGCCAAGGGTTGTCTTGGAGTGCAATTTATGCGCTGCCTTGGGGAGCCAGATGACTACCGTTTACTGGTAAATTGGGATGTGCTCGAAAATCATACGGTAAATTTTCGGGGTTCCGAAGATTTTCAGGCTTGGCGGGCATTGGTGGCTCCATTTTTCAGCGCTCCACCTCAAGTGATTCACTGCAGCGACTTTCTCAGGAAACAATCGGATTATCAGAAGATTTAAATTTCGGTGAACTACACGCGAAATTTTTGATGCACAGCATTTACTTACGCAAAGGCTCGGGATGTCCGCAGTATCCATTTCCCCAGTTCGCACTTACGGCATGCTCGAACGTGCCGATCACCCGGACTTTGACATTCGCCTCAAAGGGGTGAGATCCGCCTTGGTGCAACCGCATCGCCACGAGTATTTTCAAATTCAAGTGGGTATGGAAGGGCAAAGCAATCAAGCCATTGGGGGTGCAGTGCGCCCATTCGGGGCGCGCCATCTAAGTTTTGTGTTGCCCTACCGCGTGCACATGGTGCCGCACCCAGTGGGTTCAAACTATTGCATCATCAATTTCCAGCAACGCTTTCTGTGGCCTGCGTTGGATGTAGATCCGCTGGACTTATACGACACGCCGATGATGCGCTGCCCAGAGCTAGCACCGTTTTTGTTTCAAGAATACATTGATTTCGAATTCAACGAAACAGATTTTGCGCGCATTCGCAGCTGGATTGACGAGATGCTCGAGCTTAACCAAGATCGCCGCTTTGGCGCGCTCGCCTCAATTCGCGGCATCTTGCAGCAAATGGTAGGCTTAGCCTGCGTTCGTAAGCACTCGGATTTGCTTAATTGCTCCATGCAGCACAACGGCAAAACCTCGCAGCGCGATGCGTTGCAGCGCGTGGTGCGCTACGTGAAAGAAAATTTAGACAAAGAAATTAGCTTGACGGAAGCCGCTGCCGCCGCTTTTCTATCGCCCAATTATTTAGCGCATTTGCTGAAGAAAGAAACTGGGCGTACGTTTACCGATTTGGTAACTGAAAGGCGTATGGAGCGGGCCAAGGAGTTGCTCTCCACTTCCCATGTGCGTATTCGTGAGGTGGCATATCAATGTGGCTTTAGCGATGAGGCGTATTTCAATCGAAGGTTTCGACAGCAGTTTGAACAAACACCCAAGCAATTTCGTGAAGAAATGGTTGCCAAGGTTAAGGCTTGAGACTCGCCTAGCTCAGATAATCGGGTTTTTGATCTTTGATGAGGTTATCTCCAAAGTCAAAGGCGATCGTGCCGCGGCGTTCACTATTGGGACGAGGGCATCGAAACTCCTGATGCCGCGCTTTGTTTACCAATGCTCGATTGCATCATTGAGTTTCCCGCTTCCCGAAAAAACCAGAAAAACTCAAA
>JANMDS010000298.1:0-9505 GCA_031376405.1 Betaproteobacteria bacterium | reverse complement strand
GCTTCTATCAAATGGGCATGGCCGAGCAGTTGCTCATGGGCGCGGCAGGCGGTATGGCGAAGGAAGGGCTCATGCCCTTTGCCACCACTTACGCCGTGTTCGGTACGCGGCGCGCGTATGACTTCATCCATCAAGTGATTGCAGAAGAAAATTTGAATGTGAAAATCTGCTGTGGGCTCCCGGGCTTGACGACCGGCTACGGCCCGAGCCATCAAGCTACGGAAGACCTCGCCATGATGCGGGCGATTCCTGGGCTGACCGTGGTCGATCCGTGCGACGCGCTCGATATCGAGCAGGCCGTGCCGCAAATTGCCTCGCATAACGGTCCCGTATATATGCGCCTGCTGCGTGGCAATGTACCGCTGGTACTCGATGAGTATGACTACAGTTTTGAATTGGGTAAAGCTAAGCTGCTATGCGACGGTGGAGATATCCTCATTATCTCCAGCGGCTTTATGACCATGCGCGCGCTTGAAGCGGCTAAGGAATTGGCCAACGACCGTATTCACGCCGCCGTGCTGCACACCCCGACGATTAAGCCTTTGGACGAAGCGACAATCCTCGCCTATTCCCGTCAGCCCGGGCGGCTGGTCGTCGTCGCCGAAAATCACTCGATTGTTGGAGGGCTTGGCGAGGCTGTGGCCTCGCTGCTGTTGCGTGAAGGAGTCGTTCCAGCACGCTTCAGGCAACTCGCGCTGCCAGATGCTTTTCTCGACGCAGGTGCATTGCCCACGTTGCACGACCGCTACGGCATTTCTACGGAAAAAGTAGTAGCGCGATTAAAGGCGTGGCTTGCGAAATAGTCGCTCGATTTAAATACCGGCGGCTGAAAAACAGGCAATAGTGAAGGGCATCTTGCAAAAAATAGGTATTTTGGCGCTGGAAAATAGGTAATTTGGGGGATGTGCCACAGCAAGCTTGCGCGTAATCTACCTTCTAACAAACGTATTGCGCGCACGGAGCACTGGATGAAGCCAACCAAATCTTTTAACCCCGCTTTTGATCCCTCATTTAACCCCTACGTAAACCACGCGCTGGATCGGCAAATAGGCAACGGGCTCGGACGGCTCCACCCAACGCTTGGCGCGCTTAAAAGCGAAGTGCGCCGCCGCAATGCAATGCCGCTGCTTACGCTGGTGTGCTTAAGCTCGGCGGTGGTGGGCTGGAATTTCGGTTAATTTGCCTTAAAAAATAGCCTTTTTGCGCCGCAGGTACGCAGTGGTTAAGCGCCTTTAGGCTTGCTTTCGAAATGGCGGCACCCAACTCGCAAGCGGGGCATTGCGAAAGCCTGAAAACAACTTCGCGCGTAGTGAGTGCCAGTACACGCCGAGCAAAATCACGAACAATCCAAACATCCCGGCCACGATGAGCGCGCCTTGCCCGTCCGCGTCGCTGGCGACGTTTACCAAGTGAATCACTGCGCCAATCACATAGGTGAACGCTGAGACCAACAACGCGCGTCGATCAATGAAAAGCGCCACCGCACACATCACGCCGAAAAAGGCGATGAGCGCCAAGCTCCGAGCCGCTCGCTTTGGCTGAGAGCCCGAGCAAGGAGACGAAGCCGTGGGTAATCAGCGGCGCGGCCAAAATGTGAAGCCAAAAGCCACAATCGCTCAAGCGCCCCGCGCGCGCACGATCTTGCCGATCAAACCACATCGCGAAGCCAAACGCGACAAGGCCACACAGCACCACCGTTGTGCCCAAGCCTTGTGAATTTTCTTTCATTGACCACAAGATCATGGCTGCGATGGCAGCCCCAATGAGCGCAAGCGCATAGGGCAGGCGATGCCGCCAATAAAACGCGCCGGCCACTGCCGCTGCGCCGCCGCCCGCGAGAGTGGCGGGGAAGGCATATTTAAAATCATTGCCTTCAAACCCCAGCAGCGCAGGCAGAAAAAAACCGCCGGCAACCGTCATGCCAAGCACGAGCATGATGCCCGGAAGCGCAAGCCTTTTTTTGCCGACCAGCCACTCGGCCAAGCCTGCGCCAGCCAAGATCGTAAGCCCGCTGCCGATGGCTACGTTTGCCTTGCCCGCGGCAATGCCAAGTGCACCCAAAGCGAGCGCCACGCCAATGGCGATAAAAATATCGCCAAAGCTGCGCACGAAACGTAATTGCTCATCGCCTTCATTGCCCACGAGCGCATCATCGCTGGTCTGTGGCGTTGTGGCGCGTGCGCTTTGTAATAGTGCATCGAGCTGGGCGTGGGTGATGATCCCGTTTGCGGCGGCGCTGCGCAGTGCATCTAGGCTTACGCTTTGTGTTGTGTTCACGAGATGGGCAATGAAAGTAGTCGGAATGCGCCGCAGTATAAGGCGCGCGGCTGGGTCACGGCGCTGCGCACGTTATCAAATATTTTGGAGATTTGCCCTGAAAAATGCCTCAATTGCGCCGCAGGTATTACTGCTTCTGGGCTAGGGAATGCCCACCCGAAATCTCTCAAAAATCCACCGCGCGCTCCGCTTACAATGCAAACTGAGGGCGCGGCTACCCGCCGCGCAAGGATGCTCCACACAAAACCACAGGGGACACACCATGCAAGGCTTACTGCGCCTTTCTTCCGGTATAGACTGGCTAAACGAAAAGCTCGGCTGGATCGCAGCCTGGGCATGCGGCATTGCCGCGGCAATTTGTTGCATCAATGCTTTCGTGCGCTACGGCTTGCAATACAGCTCTAACGCTTGGCTCGAAATTCAGTGGTATTTGTTCGCCGTGTGCGTGATGCTCGGCGCGGCCTACGTGCTGAAAGCCAACGAACATGTGCGCGTGGATATTCTCTACACGCGGCTCTCTACGCGGTCCCAAGTCGTACTCGATATCGTGTTTACGTTTCTCTTTTTGCTCACGGTCACTGCGTTTTTGGCCTATATCTGCTGGCCGTATTTCGTGCGTACCTATGTGTCCAACGAAATGTCGTCCACTGCCGGCGGTCTCATTCGCTGGCCCGCGGTGTTAACGCTGCCGCTCGGTTTTGCGCTGGTGTTTTTGCAAGGCATTTCTGAAATTATTAAGCGCGTAGGGTTCCTCGCTGGCAAGCACTCGATGGCCGCCAGCTACGAACGCCCACTCCAATAACGCGCCTTAGGAACACATATTATGCAAATGGAAAATTTCGCCCCGTTGATGTTTGCGGGCTTGGTGTTGACGATGCTGATCGGCTTTCCGGTCTCGTTCTCTTTGGCTGCGTTGGGCTTGGGTTGCGGCTTTTTTGCCATACACATGGGCTGGTTGCAGCCCGCGTTTATGGAAACGTTGCCGCTCTCACTTTTTAGTATTTTGAACAACGATTTGCTGCTCGCTATTCCCTTCTTCACCCTAATGGGCACAATTTTAGAAAAGTGCGGCTTAGCCGAAGATATGCTCGATTCGATGGGCAAATTGTTTGGTACCACCAAAGGCGGTGTGGGCTATTCGGTGATTATCGTAGGCTTTATTTTGGGCGCGATTACCGGCACGGTCGCCGGGCAAGTGATTGCCATGGCGCTGATTTCTCTGCCGGTGATGATGCGCTACAACTACGATATGCGCTACGCCACGGGCGTTCTCGCCGCATCGGGCACGATCACCCAGTTGGTACCGCCTTCGCTCGTGCTGGTGGTGTTGGCCGATCAGCTTGGACGCTCCGTGGGCGATATGTATAAGGGCGCGTGGGGCCCATCGATTATTCAAGTGTTGCTCTTCGCGCTGTATACCTATTTCTTCACCCGCATGAAGCCCAACGCGCTGCCTGGCATTCCGCGCGACGACATCAAGCAATCGCGCAAAGAATTGTGGATTCAGTGTGCGCGCGGCATTATTCCATCGGCCATTTTGATTTTCACTGTACTCGGCAGCATGGGCGGCTTGCCTTTTCAAAGCCAGGGCTTGGCTACGCCCACCGAAGCGGGCGCGATGGGCGTGTTGGGCGCGCTCATCTTGGCTGCAACGCACAAGCGCTTAACTTGGCCGCTATTAAAAGATGCCATGCACGGCACGATGCGGCTCACTGCAATGGTAGTGTTCATCTTGATTGGTTCGCGGGTGTTCTCACAAGTGTTCCAGTTCGTCGATGGCGGCAAATGGGTAGAGCATCATCTGGCGGGCCTGCCTGGCGGTCAGTTGGGTTTCCTCATTTTTGTAAACGTGTTCATCTTCTTCCTAGCCTTCTTCTTAGATTTCTTTGAGATCGCGTTCATCGTGATACCGATGTTGGCGCCCGTGGCCGAGAAAATGGGTATCGATTTAATCTGGTTCGGCGTAATGATCTGCGTGAACATGCAAACGAGTTTCATGCATCCGCCGTTTGGCTTCGCGCTCTTTTACTTACGCGGCATCGCCGATACGCTGTGGAAAGAAAAGCGAATACCGGCGCCCGTGAAATCGAGCGATATCTACATGGGCTCGATTCCATGGGTGTTCATGCAGTTGATTTTGGTAGCGATTGTTATTTTCTTCCCGCAAACGGTTACGGTGTTTCTCGATAAAGAGAAAAAAGTGGATCTCGATAAAGTGAAAATCGAGATTCAAGAAAATACTGGCAACAACAAAGAGATCGACGTAAACGAATTGTTTAAGAAAGATTCGCCGGTTGCGCCTGCCAAGTGATAACTGCGTGATGATTGCGTGATCGCTTCATGACCACCGAATCTGCGCCCGCAGAGCAGGTAACGCCTGCGGCCGCAGCCACATCGGCCACAGGCCTAGCCTTCGGTCCGCTCCAGCGCTTAGCCGCGCTGGCCTTGGCCACATGCTTGCTCATCTCCTTTGCCGTGCTCTACCGCAAGGGCGCCATCGGCGTGCAATGGCCACTGTGGTTTGCCGCGCTGGTGGTGGTGGAGTGGAGCGCCTATTGGGTTTGGAATAGTCGGGTGACGGTAGATCACGAAAAAATCGAGCAAACCTGGGTGTGGAAAAAAACGGTGTTGAAGAAAAATATTTCTTCATTCAATATCGTTGAAATGCCTTTTTTGAATTGGCTCATCACCCCGCGGGTAGTCGTGCGCACGGGCTCGATGCAGATCATTACTTTACCTGTGGCTGCGCCGCAGGTATTGGCGTTTGTGAAGGAACATTATCCGTACCCAACTGGGCATTTGTAGCGCGTTGGTTGTTAAAACCTGCGGCGTAAAAGCAGCCAGTTTTACAATTTATCTCCCCAAGAACGATTGAAAATCAGTCATAAAAAAACCCCGCAGCGCGGGGGTTTTTGTTTGTCGCGTCACCGCTTACATCACCACTTCTGCGATTGCATGAAGTCGTCGAAACCCGCTTCGCAAATGCGGAACCACAAGTTTGAGTCCGCACGGAACTTGGAGTAGTCTTCGTAGACTTTTTTCCAGCTTGGGTTTTTCGCAGAAAGCTCGCTGTAAAGCGCGAGCGATTCTTTTAGCGCGCCTTCCATGAGATCTTTCGGGAAGCGATTGAGCTTGGTGCCCGACCCGACCAATTGCTTCAACGCGGCTGGGTTGCGGGCATCGTACTTAGCCTGCATGTCGGTGTGCGCATACGCTGCCGCGGCTTCAACGATGGCTTTGTATTCCTTCGGCAGCGCATCGTAGGCTTTTTGGTTTACAAATAAATCGAGCTGCGGGCCGCCTTCCCAGAAGCCTGGGTAATAGTAGTTGGGCGCTACTTTATTGAAGCCAAGCTTCAAGTCATCGTAAGGGCCTACCCACTCGGCTGCGTCGATCACGCCTTTTTCCAAGGAGGTGTAAATTTCGCCGCCTGGAATGTTTTGTGGCACGCCACCGATACGCTCAATCACTTTGCCAGCGAAACCACCAACGCGGAATTTTGTGCCTTTGAAATCAGCCAGTGATTTAATTTCTTTACGGAACCAGCCACCCATTTGCGCGCCGGTGTTGCCCATTGGGAAATTGATGATGTTGTACTTCGCGTAGAACTCACGCATTAACTTTAAGCCGTTGCCCTCATACGTCCACGCGGTCATTTGGCGGCTATTCAAACCAAACGGAATTGCACAACCGAGCGCGAAGGTTTCGTCTTTACCGAAGAAGTAGTACGGCGCTGTGCCTGCGCACTCCACCGACCCTTGTTGCACGGCATCAACCACGCCAAACGCGGGGGCCAACTCGCCCGGCGCATGCGTTGAAATAACGAACTTGCCGCCTGTCATGTCAGAAACTTTGGCGGCGAACACATCGGCTACGCCAAACAGCGTATCCAATGATTTGGGGAAGCTTGAAGCTAAGCGCCAGCGCACGGCAGGCGATTGACCGATAACGGCAGGCGCGCCTAATATTGCCCCAGCAGTCACCGCGGTGGCTGCGCTTTTATTTAGAAAATCACGACGTTGCATAGTAGAGATGTCTCCTTGGTTGCGGATTTGAAAACGTTGTAACTATGGATTGTATTGGCTTTATGAATGCTTCGCGTTAGTTTCAGCGCGTTTAAACCCTAATACCTGCGGCGCTAAAGCGGCACTTTTTTGAAATTATCCCAAGCAAAAACCACGTTTTTTACGCGCCACGGCAGTCATTGGCACCGCACCAAGCAACACAAGTTTGTTTTTTTTAAATTTATATTTTTCATATTTTCAATAAAAACAATGCTAAAACCATATAAATACGCATAACGTCGAAAACATTTACATAAAAAAATTCATGTGATGCTAACTCATTGATTTTATTGATTGGCACGGGGTTTGCTAACTCCATCGTTAGATAGATCGAAAGCACATAAATTTTTTACGAGGGGTTGGTCATGAAAGTAATTATCAGTTCGGCAGCAGTTAGTTTGGCGTTCGCCGCAATCTCTAGCGCAGCATTCGCTGCGCCCATCCTCCCCGACGCATCGGGGTTCGGAGCGTTACCAGTTGCCACGTTTGGCGGCAGCGGCATCCCAAACAACGCCGTGGCACAAACCACGTTTAACGGCGTAACGCTGGGGCTCACGGCCACACCGCGTTTTTCTAGCCCAAGCGTTGCCAACGACGGCGCAGGCACATTCACCGCCCACTTGGGTGAAGACACCGTGAACCCCACCGCCAGCTCGCCCTTGGCATTGTGGAATTTCAACTACTACATAAGTCAGCAAGCCACCGCCAATCCGCTGAATAACTTTAACTATCGGCTGTTTTATGATTTCAGCCCCATGGTTTCAAACGATCAAACCACCCACGGTTTCATCAATATCCCCAGCGTTTTAAGTGCAACCCAAGCCGTGCAAGGCTCAGAAAACTTAGGCGCAAATTTTTTAGCGGTGTCCAATGCGCTTATAGGGCTGACCGCGCCACCGGGCTCTACCCTCACCACGTTCAACCCCAGCGCACCAGGCGAATATAGCTTCAAGCTCGCGGCGTACCGGCCAACGATCAATGGCCTTAGCGTGAATTTGTACGGCCAAGAAGTTTTTAGCACCTCGATGGTCGTAAGCGTAGTGCCGGCACCGGCTGAGTGGGCAGCACTCTTGTTAGGGCTAGCGGCGATGGGTCTCGTTGCGCGCCGCAAGCAGTTGCAATAAAGCTCGCAAGGCAGTGGCGCCGCACGACTCGATAACAACAATACCTGCGGCGTAAAACAGACACTTTTTCAGCGATATCTCCCCGAAAAACCCACTTTTTTACAGCCGCTGCGCCTGCATGAAATTGTCAAATGCGCCCTCGGCTACGCGAAACCAGGCGTTTTGATCGCTTCGGTATTTTGACCAATCTTCGAATACGCGTTTCCAGTTTGGATTCGCTGCAGAAATTTCTGAATAGTGGTCGTTGCTGGCTTTAAACGCCGCAGTCAAAATTTCCTGTGGGAAGCGGTAAAGCCGCGCGCCGCTGGAGAGCAGCGTGCGCAGTGCTTGCGGATTTTTGATATCGTAGCGGGTGAGCATTTCGGCATGCACGCGGGCGCACGCTGTTTCTAAAATGAGTTTGTAATCGGCGGGCAGCGCATCGTAAGCTTTGCTGTTGCAGTAGAGCGAAAGTTGCGCGCTGCCTTCCCACCAGCCGGGATAGTAATAAAACGGGGCGACGCGGAAAAACTGCGCCTTTAAATCGTCGTACGGTGTGTACCAATCGGCCCCATCAATCGTGCCCTTTTCCAGCGCGGTGTAAATCTCAGCATCTTTCACATTTTGCGGTGCAATGCCAATGCGCATCGCTACGCGGCTGGCGAATCCGCCCATGCGCAGCTTGAGTCCGCTCAAATCGGCCACGCCACGAATTTCTTTGCGATACCAACCGCCCATTTGCGCGCCGGTGTTACCAAGCGGGAAATTGACGATGTTGTACGTGCGATAAAAATCGCGCATCAGCTTCAAGCCATTGCCTTCGGTAGACCACGCGTTCATCTGGCGGGCGTTCAAACCAAACGGCACCGCGCCATCGAGCGCGAAGGTTTCGTCTTTGCCGAAGTAGTAGGCGGGGTAGGTGTGGCCACACTCCACCACGCCATCTTTTACGGCATCCACAACTTGCGGCATTTGCGCATATTCGCCCGGTGCGTGAACGGAAATGTGAAAGCGGCCACCACTCATTTGGGTTACGTAACGCGCGAGCGATTCGCTAGCGCCAGTAAGCAACTCTAAGGTTTTAGGGAACGCCGTAGTTAAGCGCCAGCGCACCATCGGTGCTTGTGCGTGCACAGCAGGCGCAGCCAAAGTACTAGCAGCAACGCCTGCAGCTAAAAAGTTTCGTCGAGAAGTTTTTTCTGAACGCACGCGTGACCAATCGCAAAGAGGGATGCCGATTGTAGGCGAGAGAAAATCGTGCACTGCAGCAAACGATTTTTTAGGCGATAAAGCTGAAAAGTACTCGGTTTTACGCCGCAGGTTTTCAACGAACGGCGTATTTTACGAAGCCCGGGCAACCGCGAAATCGCACGATCCCAACAAAAATGCCTTCGCTTCACTTTCACGGAGCGCCGCAATCTCAGCTTTTGCGGCGATGGCCTCAGTGCGAGCGGCAGTGCGCGCGTACGACACGCAATCAAGCGCGCGGAGAATGTCGAGCACATCTGAAAATTGCGCATGATTGCGCTCGCTAATGGCCCGCGTTAGCGTCGCCCGTTGCGCGCGATCACCCAAACTTAGGGCGCGAATCAGCGGAAGCGTAAGCTTACCTTCGGCCAAATCATCGCCCAAGTTTTTTCCGATTACATCGACATCACCCTCGTAGTCTAGTACGTCGTCCGCGATTTGAAATGCCGTGCCCAAATGCGCACCGAAACGCGCGAGCGCACCTTCCGTCTCCGCGTTAGCGCCTTGCACAATCGCTCCTAATCGCGCCGCAGCCTCAAAAAGCTTCGCTGTTTTCGCGCGCACCACATGTAAATACTCGCCTTCGGTCAGGTCAATGCGTCCCATGTTCATCAACTGGTGCACTTCACCTTCCGCAATCACGTTCGTTGCTTCTGCCAACACATCGAGCACGCGCATCGTGCCGGTCTCTACCATCATCTGAAACGAACGGGAATAAATGAAATCACCCACCAGTACACTCGAGGCGTTGCCAAAACTCGCGTTCGAAGTAGCCCGCCCGCGCCGTAGCGCCGACTCATCCACCACATCATC
>JANMDS010000256.1:0-12459 GCA_031376405.1 Betaproteobacteria bacterium | reverse complement strand
CGATCGTCGGCGACGTGCTGCATTCCCGTGTTGCCCGCTCCCTGATCCATGGTCTCACCACGCTTGGCGTTCCCGAAGTGCGCGTGATCGGCCCGCAGACGCTGCTCCCGGCCGGGGTTGAATCGCTCGGTGTGCGCGTGGTCCACGACATGCGCTCGGGCCTCAAGGATTGCGACGTCGTCGTGATGCTGCGGTTGCAAAACGAGCGCATGAACGGTGCGCTGTTGCCCTCGCAACGTGAGTATTTTTCGCAATTTGGGCTCACTCCTGAGAAATTGGCGCTGGCCAAATCAAACGCGATTGTGCTGCATCCTGGCCCCATGAACCGCGGCGTAGAAATTGATTCGGCTGTGGCAGATGGCGGGCAAAGCGTTATCTTGCCGCAAGTCACCTTCGGCATCGCGGTGCGCATGGCGGTTATGGCGATTGTGGCGGGGGCGCAAACGAAATGAAACTCGAAATCAAAAATGGCCGCGTGATCGACCCAGCCAGCGGTGTTGATGCAGTGCAAAACGTGTATTGCGCCGCTGGGCGCATCGTGTCCCTCGGCGTTGCGCCCGAAGGCTGGGTGGCGAACCGCGTAATCGATGCTACCGATTTAGTTGTCGCACCCGGATTGATTGATTTGTCTGCGCATGTGGCAGGTCCTGGAATGAGAGCTGGGGCCTTGTTAGAGTCGGAAGTGCGGGCGGCGGCGGCGGGCGGCGTAACGAGCATGGTGTGTCCGCCCGATTCATATCCGGCGCTGGACGACGCGGGTACGGTGGAGATGTTGCGCCACCGTGCGCAAAGCTTGGGCAGCACGCATGTGCACCCACTGGGCGCGCTCACTGTAGGCTTAAAAGGCGAACAACTCTCCGAGCTGAACGCGCTGCACGCGAGCGGATGCATCGCGTTTTCGCAGGGCGCGCTGCCCATTGCCAATACCGAAGTACTCCGCCGCGCGATGCAATATGCCGCCACGTTGGGCTACACCGTGTGGCTGCAACCGCGCGATCCTTGGCTGAGCGCGGATGGTGTGATGCACGAGGGTGAAATGTCCACCCGCCTTGGTCTTGCGGGCACATCGACGTTAGCCGAAACCTTGGCTGTGCGCACCTACCTTGCGCTTGCGCAGCAAACAGGATGTGCGCTGCATTTGTGCCGTATTACCTGCGCTGAAAGCGTGGCAATTATTCGTGCAGCACGCGCAGCCGGTGCAAAAGTTACGTGCGATGTCAGCGCTACGCATCTGCACTTAATTGACGTGGATGTAGGCTACTTCGACACCCGAGCCCGGCTCCTTCCGCCGCTGCGCACCGATGCGGATCGAAAAGCCCTCCGTGCGGGCTTGGCCGACGGCACGATTGATGCGATTGTTTCGCAACACGTGCCCGTTGCAGCAGATGGAAAAAACGTACCGTTTGGTGAAGCCGAGCCCGGTGCCAGCGCACTCGAAACGTTGCTTTCGCTCACGCTTAAATGGGCCCAAGAAGAGCACCGCAGCCTTGTGCAAGCGCTGCTGCCAATTACCGAAGCAAGCGCGCGCATCGCCGGTCTTCCCAGTGGAAAATTAAGCGTAGGCAATGTTGCAGATATCTGCGTATTCGACCCGGGCGCTTATCGCGTCATCGGCCCTACTAGTTTTGTAAGTGCGAGCAAATCCTCGCCTTTCGTAGGTTATGAACTACCTGGGGTCGTGCGCTACACGGTAGTAGGCGGACGTTTGGTTCATGAAGCGGCGGCGGCTGCGTAATTCGGCAAATTAAGTGTAAAAACCTGCGGCGTAAAAACACCGTTTTTTGGGACATATCTCCAAAAAAACGACGCTTTTGCGCCGCAGGTTTTAACTAAATCGCCTACATTTGCAAATATTTCTGCAGCGTAATCGGCCGAGACGCACCTGCAAACTGTGTTAGGAACGAGGCGGCGTTGATCACGCGGTAGCCTTGCTCTTCAAAGTAATGGCGCACGTTCGGCCTGTTCGCCTCGACGGCTACCCGCATTACTTGAATATTGCGCTTTTTCGCGCTGGCTTCCATCGCCTGCAGGAGCATCGAAGTGAAGCCCCGCCCAGCGTAGGCATCGGTTACGCCTAGGCGACGGATTTCCCAGGCTGCACCTTTTACTGGAACATAAATCGCGCCGCCAACGGGCATGCTGTGTCGGGTTAACACAAATGCGCCGCCACGCTTAATGTCTTCAGCGATATCCGAGGTGTGTTCCACTTCTCGCCGCTTCGAAACCGCTACCCGTTCAGACCATTCATTTCGCGTCATCGCTGCGAGCACCATCGCGTCTTTGCCTACGGCCCGGACCACCCGATAGTGGCGATGAACCATTACGGTGGCTTCGTTTGATGCGTGAATGAGTTCCATCCAATTATTTTATTCGCATACCTGCAATTGCACCGCTATGCGGTTCGAATAAATAAAGACCTGGTGTCATTCCTGTCTCATCGCTGGCAGCGAGCACCATGCCTTCGCTTAATCCAAATTTCATTTTCCGAGGCGTAAGATTTGCCACTAAAATCGTAAATTTACCAATTAAATCAGCAGGTTGGTATGCCGATTTAATCCCAGAGAACACAGTTCGGGGCTGTGCTTCACCTGCATCGAGGGTGAGTTTCAGCAATTTGTCCGAACCGTCCACCGCCTCTGCATGAACAATTTTAGCGACTCTTAAATCCACTTTTGAAAAGTCATCGATGCCAATGTATTTATTTTCAACTATGACCGCACTTGAGATAGACACTGCTGGCACCGCAGTTTTAACTTTTTTTGGGGAGATATTGTCGGATTTAGGCTCTTTTTGCGCCGCAGGTATTCCGAGCATTTCATCCAAAACCTTTTCGTCCACGCGGGTCATCAGGTGTGCATACGCCGCAATCGCCTGCCCTGCACCGGGCACTTCTCCGGCCTGCGCCCAAGTAAACGTTCCCATGCCTGCGCCAAAAAATGCATGTACGTTCGTGGCCACGCCGGGCAGCACAGGGCTTAAGTAAATCGTTAAATCGCGGAAGAGCCCGAGCGCTGCCGAGCATACGGCGTGCAGCTCTGCGTTGCGCGACGTATCTTTCGCGATATCCCAGGGTTTGCGCTCGTCCACATACTTGTTGGCAGCGTCCGCCAACTCCATCACTTTGCGAATCGCCTTATTGAAATCCCGCGACTCGTAAAACGCCGCGATCTCGGCGCTGGCCTCGCCCGAAGCGGCAAGCAACGGCTGCGCGGCGGCATCCGGCGCAGCAAGTTTTCCGTCGAACCGTTTTGATACGAAACCTGCGCACCGGCTTGCAATGTTTACATATTTACCAATTAAATCTGAGTTCACTCGGGCTAAAAAATCTTCCGCAGTGAAGTCGAAATCTTCCACGTTCGCGTTCAATTTCGCCGCGATGTAGTAGCGCATCCACTCTGGGTTCATCCCGAGTTCGAGATATTTCAAAGGCGATAAACCCGTGCCCCGGCTCTTGCTCATCTTCTCCCCGCCCAGGCCAATGAAGCCGTGTACGTTCACCGCATCGGGCACTTTGTAGCCGGCAAACTTCAACATCGCGGGCCAGAAGAGTACATGGAAATACACAATATCTTTGCCGATAAAGTGAATCTGCTCAGCTTCTGGATCCGCTAAAAACTCAGCGAAACTGCGCGGCTCGCCGTTGGCTTTTGCTTTGCCGGAATCAAAGTAATTTTTGAGCGACGCAAGATAGCCCACCGGCGCATCGAGCCACACGTAGAAAAATTTTCCTGGCGCATCGGGAATCGGAATTCCGAAGTAGGGGGCATCGCGGCTAATGTCCCAATCGCCCAATTTGCTTTTCCCCGCCTCATCGAAGCCCAGCCACTCTTTCGATTTAGCGATAATTTCACTTTGCAAGCGGGGCACGCCGTGGCGGTCTTTTTCAGTCGTCCACGCGGTTAAAAAATCCACACACTTCGGATCGCTCAATTTGAAAAAATAATGCTCTGATTCGCGCATTTCCGGCGTTGCGCCACTCAATGTGGAATACGGATTTTTCAAATCTGTCGGCGCATACACCGCCCCACACACTTCGCACGAATCGCCGTACTGGTCTTTCGCGCCACACTTTGGGCACTCGCCCTTGATGTAGCGATCAGGCAAAAACATGCCCTTCACCGGATCGTAAAACTGCTCAATCGTTTTCGTTTCAATGAAGCCTGCGGCTTTGAGCTTGCGATAAATATCTTGCGCGAGCTCCACGTTTTCGGCTGAGTCGGTGGTGTGCCAATGGTTGTGGCTAATATGAAAGCCATCCAAATATTGCTTACGCCCTGCCGCAATTTCTGCGACGAATTGTTGTGGCGTTTTGCCCGCTTTTTCCGCCGCAATCATGATCGGTGCGCCGTGCGTATCGTCCGCGCACACAAAGTGCACTACGTTCCCACGCATCCGCTGAAATCGTACCCAAATATCTGCCTGGATGTACTCCATCATGTGCCCGATATGAAACGGGCCGTTGGCATAGGGAAGGGCGGTGGTAACGAAGAGCTGGCGGGGCATGAGCAAAAACCTACATTAAAACGACAGCGTAGTTTACGGGCTTACGCGCTCACCAAAACCTGCGGCGTAAAAGCGGTATTTTTTGGGAGATATCTTCTAAAAAATGCCGTATTTACGCCGCAGGTATTAAGGCCGATACGCGCCGCGCAGCGTCGGCAAGCCTACGCCGCTCGCATCAAAACCGCCATCGACCGCGAGCACTTGCCCGTTCACGTAGCTCGCCGCAGGGCTGCATAAAAAGCCCACGGCTTCGGCGATTTCTCCCATCGTGCCGTAGCGTTTGAGCGGGATGGAATCGTAGTAGTCACGCCGAATGGCGGGCGAGTGCACAAGCTTGGCCATTTCTGTTTCTACTGGCCCTGGCGCTACGGCATTCACACGGATACCAGCATCGCCCAACTCAATGGCTTGTTGTTTGGTTAGGTGAATGAGCGCTGCTTTGCTCGTGCCGTAGGCTACGCGCATCGTGCTTGCGCGTAAGCCCGAAATGGAGGCAATGTTCACCACTGCGCCGCCGCCTGTGCGCATCATCATGGGCGCGCAGGTTTGGGTACACAAAAAAGCGCCATCTAAATTTGTCGCCATCACCGAGCGCCATTCGGCAAAGGTGGTATCCAAAATGCGCTTGAACACCGCTACGCCCGCATTGTTCACCAGTGCATCGATACGCCCGAAGCGCTCGACAATGCTGGACATGGCAGCCTCAACTTCTGCGGGTTGTGACACATCGGTTGGTATTGCGATTGCGTCCGGCGTGTTTAGTCGCAGTTTCGCTTCATTCAAGGTGGCATGATCGATATCGATCAGCGCAACCCGATACCCGTGAAGCAAAAACCATTGCCCTATGGCAAGCCCAATCCCGCGTGCGCCGCCCGTTACCACGGCCACCGGCTGGATTATTTTTTTATCGTTCATGGATTCATTTTCAATTGAAGTTCAATCAGCGCTACCCTAGCTGCGAAAAGCGAGGTGCGCAGCCTGACAAACGCACAGGATTCTGAATATACCTGCGGCGAAAAAACGACTACTTCCAAAAGTTATCTTCCAGAAATCAGTTATTTCGCCCGCTGGCTTGTGTGCTGCATAAAATAGAGCGATGGATTCACCATGCAAAAACACACTTTGAAGTGGCTTTTCAGTGGCCTTGCCACCGCCGCCGCGCTTTACGCGATAGTGCTCGCGCTACTGTATTTCCAACAGGAGCGGTTGCTTTTCGCTCCCGAAAAATTGCCCGCGAGCAAAACGTTTTCCTATGCGCTCGCGCATGAAGAGGTGTGGATCGACGTGCCCGACGCCAAGCTACACGCCATTCATTTGAAAAATGCCGCGCCGCGCGGACTCGTTTTTTATCTTCATGGAAACGGCGGCAATGTAGACGGCTGGACGGCAGGCGCAGATTTTTATAAAACGCTCAACTATGATTTGCTCATGATCGACTATCGTGGCTATGGCAAAAGCACCGGCCAAATTGAAAGTGAGGCTCAGCTCCATGCCGATGCCCGCGCCGCGTACGACTTCATCGCCCCGAAATACGTGGGCAAACCAATCGCTGTGTTCGGGCGCTCCCTTGGCACGGGGCTCGCCGCGAAACTGAGCATCGATGTATCCCCCGCCATCACGATTTTGATTTCTCCGTATCGAAGTATCCGCGCGCTCGCCACGGGGCTGTACCCTTTCGTACCCGGTGCGCTCGTGCGCTATCCGCTCGATACCGAAGCACGCATCGCGTCCATCAAAAATTCGTTGGTACTGATTCACGGCGAAGCGGACACGGTGATCCCCATCGCGAACGCTAGAGCACTCGCAGAAAAAAATCCGCGCGCGAAATTAATTGTGCTGAAAGCCGCCCACAATGATGTACACGAAGCGCCGAGTTACCGAGAAGCGATTGTGCGTGCGTTGGCGGAATTGAAATAGCAAAACACCAGCGGCGCGAAAATGGTTTTTTTGGGAGATAACGGCTGAAAAGGGGTTGTTTTGCGCCGCAGGTACTGCCACACTTTCAACAACGGCTTCCTAGCGAAATGTGATCGATACTTTAGCTCGACTTCAAAGGCTCGAACGGTCGAGTACGTGCGTATTCCCCATTGCATTGCTCCATTATGTGCATAGCGATTTCGTGGTTCGCGGGAATAGTGAGCTCTAATTCGCTGATCGGAAACCGAGACGCGAAACCGAGGTACGCCAAACCGCCCCTTTTTGCTCGCCTAGTTAACGTCCCAACTGCATCCACAAATAAGCGTACTCGAGCGCCAACAAATGCGCGCGCTGTGTATTATCCGCTGCACCGCCGTGCCCACCTTCGATGTTTTCGTAATAGAGCACGTCATGGCCTTGCTCAGTCATACGCGCGACCATTTTGCGGGCGTGGGCTGGGTGTACCCGATCGTCGCGCGTGGAAGTCGTAAACAAAACGCGCGGATACTGCACGCCCTTTTTTACGTTGTGATACGGAGAATACTTTTCAATCGCGGCCCATTCGCTGGGCTCTTCGGGATTACCGTATTCCGCCACCCAGGATGCACCCGCGAGAAGCTTGTGGTACCGCTGCATATCTAAAAGGGGCACCTGACTTACCACCGCACCAAACAACTCGGGGCGCTGCACGAACGTGGCACCTACCAACAAACCGCCATTGCTGCCGCCCATAATGCCTAAGTGCTTGGGTTGGGTAATTTTTTTTGCAATCAAATCTTCCGCTACGGCGATGAAATCATCGTAACTTTTTTGTTTGTTCATTTTCACCGCTGCTTGATGCCAGCTCGGGCCAAATTCGCCACCGCCGCGTATGTTCGCCACTACGTACACGCCGCCGCGCGCGAGCCAGGCTTGGCCCATGCCGCCACGGTAGCCCGGCTGCTCGGATACCTCAAAGCCGCCGTAGCCGTAGAGCAGGGTCGGATTATTGCTATCGCGCTTACTGCTTTTCTGCGCGACGACAAAGTACGGAATGCGACTGCCATCTTTTGATGTTGCAAAAAATTGCTCGCTCTTCATTTCGCTCGCATCGAAATATTTCGGTTGCGATTTCAGCGTTTCTCGGGCATCGCTGCCAGCGCGCGCGAGCGCAAGCGTGCTCGGCGTTAAGAAATCGGTGTAGGTGAGGAAGTACGCTTCTGCAAGCGGGTCTTCTTTTCGCAATCGATCGTGTAAACCTCTGGTCCAGATTGTCCCGGGGAAGGGCGCCGCGATGGCGCGTTTTGTCCAAACCCCATCGAGTGTACTGGGGCGCTTCCACTCTTCGAGCCGCGTGGAAACGTTATCTAGAATGCTCAAAATCACGTGCGACTGCGTATCGGTTGTTCCCGAGAGCGACGTGGTGGCCGAAGGCGAGAATAGCGTGGTAAAGGTGCGCTCGCCGCTCAAGTATCTTGCTAAGGGCGCGGTAATGAGTGCGCCTGATTGATGCGTTGCCCCGCCTATGGTCCAATCACTACGCAGCTCCATTCGCATCCATTCCCCTTCGATGCTGAAATTTGCATCATCGGGTTTGTCGATTTTGATGAGCTTGCCTTCGCGCCAAAAGAAATCTTCGCTGCGGTAAAAATCAATGGCGCGTGAGAGCATCACATGTTCGGTGGCGCTATCGCGCACCACGGCAGCGCTCACGCTGACATCACTTGCTTTACCTTCAAATACGGTCGTCGCAGCAGAAAGCGGTGTGCCACGTTTCCACAATTTCACGATCCGTGGGTAGCCCGAGTCGGTCATCGAGCCGGGGCCAAAGTCGGTGCCAACGAGCAGCGTATCGGCATCGAGCCACGTTGCGTTTGCTTTCGCCTCCGGAAGTGAGAACCCTTCTTTAACGAACGTCTTTTTTTCCAAATCAAACTCGCGTACCACGCTGGCATCGGCACCACCACGCGAGAGCGAAATGAGCGTGCGGGCGTACGCAGGGCCATACGATTGCGCGCCTGCAAACACCCAATTTTCTTTTTCTGTGGTGGCGAGCGCGTCAACATCAAGCACGGTTTCCCAGGCGGGGTTCTGTTTTTTGTACTCGGCAAGGGATGTTCGGCGCAGGAGACCGCGCTTGTTGTCGGCATCCTGCCAGAAATTATAGAAGTAATCTCCAACCCGCCCGACACTCGGAATCTTATCTTTCGAATCCAGTATCTTCAAAATGCCAGCACGCGTTGGTTCGTATTCGGTGCGCGCGGTGAGAAGCTTTTCTGAAACGGCGTTGCGCTCTTTCACCCAACTCAGTGCTTTTACACCTTCTACTTCTTCCAGCCAAAGATGGGGGTCCGCGCTTTGCGCCATAAGTGTTCCGCTAATTAGAAGGGTTACCAGTGCGGAGTTGCGCAGCAGTGAGGTTATTGAATTCATACGAGAGGAGTTTAAGTGAGCAAGGCTTGGACAGCGGCGAGCAAGCCGCGTTCGCATTGCGTAGCGAGAAAAATTCGCAAATTTGAGGAGATAAATGCTGAAACGTGCCAATTTTGCGCCGCAGGTATTTCCCTATGAATCGAAGGGAGAACCATTCGCTACACTACGGGCTACCTTCTTTTCAAAGTGCATCATGAACGAACAAGCCGTACGCGACCATCTCAAATCCTGCATTGACCCTAATACGAGCCGGGATTTCATCACCGACAAGGCAATTAAAAAAATTACGGTCGACGGCGACGATGTTGTGCTCGATGTGGTGGTCGGCTACCCAGCGCGTTCGCAATACGATTTGTTGCGCACCGCCGTGACGGCGCACATGCGCACGCTTCCTGGGATCGGCAAAGCGATTGTGAGCGTATCGCATAAAGTCATTTCGCACGCCGTGCAGCGCGGGGTGAAGTTAAAGCCTGGCGTGAAAAATATTATTGCGGTGGCCTCTGGCAAAGGCGGCGTTGGCAAAAGCACTACTGCGGTGAATTTGGCGCTCGCGCTCGCCAGTGAAGGCGCAACAGTGGGCATTTTGGATGCCGATATTTATGGCCCCTCGCAGCCGCAAATGTTGGGTATTACCGGCCGGCCCGAATCGCTTGACGGCAAATCGTTGGAACCGATGGAAGCCTACGGCATTCAAGCGATGTCGATTGGTTTTTTGATTGACACCGATACGCCGATGGTCTGGCGCGGCCCGATGGTCACGCAAGCACTCGAGCAATTGCTCGGCGATACTAACTGGCGCGAGCTCGACTATTTGGTGATCGATATGCCACCAGGGACAGGCGATATTCAGCTTACGCTTTCACAAAAAGTACCGGTCACTGGCGCAGTGATCGTCACCACGCCACAAGAAATTTCCGTGATTGATGCCCGCAAGGGTTTGAAAATGTTTGAAAAAGTGGGCATCCCGATTGTGGGGATCGTTGAAAATATGTCCACGCATATTTGCTCAAGCTGCGGCCATGTTGAGGCGATTTTCGGCGAAGGCGGCGGCATGCAAATGAGTAAAGATTACAACGTGCCGTTTTTAGGCGGCCTGCCGTTAGATGGAAAAATTCGTCACCAAGCCGATAGCGGCTGCCCAACGGTAGTGGCAGACCCAGAGGGGAAAGTCGCCGATATTTATCGTCAAATTGCGCGAAAAACAGCGGTGTTTATTGCGCAGAAATCGGAAGACCATACGGCTAAGTTTCCTACGATTAAGATTGTGAATACTTAATAGGCTTTCAGGTGGTCGTTTCGTAGCCCGGGGACGCGAAGCGCGTACGGGGGCGCATTGAAATTGCGCGAGTCGAGCGGAAGCAACCTTCGAACTGCAGGTCTGCGACGTGCCCCTGGAGGCGCTTCGCCGCCCATGGCTACAAATGCGAGTTTCCCTATCCGTTCACGGTAACATTTCAATCATGAACGCCCCAAAACCCATCACCACCCTCAGCCCACTGCTACCGATCCCGCACCATCTCGAGGGCGAGCGCATTATCGTGCGAAATTACCGCGACGACGATGCCCAGGCGATTTTTGATGCAGTGGAAGAATCCCGCGCGCCGCTGAAGCGGTGGATGCCGTGGGTGGACGAAGTGAAAGCAGTGGAAGATCGCTTGGTGTACGTGCGCAAAATGCAGGCACGCTTTCTCACGCAATCGGAAGATTTTGCGTATGGTATTTTTGACAAAAGCTCTGGCCGGTACCTAGGCGGCACGGGCTTGCATCGCATTGTTTGGAGCGTGCCGAGCGTTGAGATTGGCTATTGGTTGCGGGCGAGCGCGCATGGTCACGGCTTTTGCGCGGAGGCGACGCGTTTACTCACTACTGCCGCATTTGGAACACTTAGCGCGGCGCGAGTAGAAATCCGCTGCGACAGCGAAAATGTGAAGAGCGCAAACGTGCCCCGTCGATTAGGGTTTGATCTTGAAGCCAGGCTGCCTTGTGACCGACGAAATAGCGAAGGCGCGCTCTCAGCTACATTGATTTTCGGGCTGACATGGGAGAACTGGCGCGTGAAATTGAAGTGAGTTTTTCGGAATACCTGCGGCGCAAAAGAGGCCGGTTTTGGACATTATCTCCCCCGAAAATAGTCGTTAACGTTCCACTTTGCAACTCACCCGCGATACATTTCGCCAGCGGGGATTTTTACTTTTAATTGGTTTTGCTCCGGCGGCAGCGGGCAGCTGGTGTATGCCGAAAACGCGCACGGTGGGTTGTAGGCGCGGTTGAAATCTACGGTCGTTTTTGTACTGCCAGAAGGTGGGCGGTTTACGACTAGGAAGCGCCCAGCGGGGTAGCTGCCTTTGCCATCGGTGGCGGCGGTTTGATCGTTAAAAATAATGAAGAGCTCTTTGTCTTTTGGCTCACCCAGCGCATCGAAGGAAACCTTGCGCCCATTGACCAAAAACTGAAGCCGACCGGCTACGTCCTCATCGGTGATTTCACCCAACACATTCACAATTTTTTGCTTTTTACCCGCAGGGTAGGGCACAAACGTGGCGGGTACGTTCATTGCCATAGCGGGCTCAAACCAGAGCCGCCCCGCGAAGTTTTTGCGCACATCACTTTCTTGATCGGCAATGCGCAAAATCATTTTTCCAGCGGGGTGTTTGAAGGTAGTCAGCGCGAGCCGATCACGGTGGAGCCACTTCATTTTTGCAGCGTCGGCTTCCATCACGCGCTCGCTAAATTCTTCCCCGCCCGTGCGCTCGGTGCGCATCGTAAAGCCCGCATTAAGTTTCAGCGTAGCTTGAGTGCCTTGCACTTGTACTTCACCAAAATAGTCCGGCGCGACGCCAGCGGGAAACACAATATCGTTGTCCTTCGCAGAGCCAATGCGGTTTACGCCTTGCTTTAATTCCCACCGCCCCGCGAGCGTGAGCCAACCAGTATCGCGCCTGAGCGAGGCTTCGGCTTTTGTACGCCAGGCGTTCAGTTCGTCCGCATACTTTGCTTGCGGCGTTTGCGCAAACGCAGCGCTCAGCAGCGCAAAATTTGCACAGCACAAAAGTGAGGAAAGTAGTGCGGCGCGCATAGTGGGGAGAAAAATATTCATCAAACCTCCATCATACGCGCGCCGGGCCACGGCTTCAATCAGAACGGTTTACTTCCAGTAGGTTTGAGCCACTTTTCCATCGCGATTACGAGCGGTATCCAGCCTAAAAATTTAACTAAATCGAGCGTTTCATGCCAGACTTTCCAATTTTCAATCGGGTCCATATCCCAATCGAGCCTCACTTCTAACCAATCGAAAAATATCCACCACGCCAAAACGGCGATGTATTGCATAGTGCGTGCCCGTGCAAACCGCGAGAGCTTTCGCCACACAGTAGGTCCAACAGCGAAACCGATCACAGCGAGGTAAATGGCGTTGCGCAGCACATGGTGCTCGGGTCCACCCACATGGGCCCTCAAAAACGGCTCACTCACAATCATTTTCGCCGCCGTCCACGCCAACACCGCCGCACCGGCAACGATGAGCCAAGGGTAGCGATCCACGGCTTTAATCACGACCTGCGACCCGAGCACGATGATCGGTATGGAAATGAGCAGCCCAAGTACCACCAACACCATGCTGCCGTTGGC
>JANMDS010000225.1:0-5526 GCA_031376405.1 Betaproteobacteria bacterium | reverse complement strand
CATGCTTTGCTCGGATGGGCTTTCCGATATGATTACGGACGAGATGATTCGCGATGAAATGGCCTCGGGTTTGCCCAAAGCTTCAATCGCCCGCAACTTGATCGACCTAGCGAATCAAAGCGGCGGGCGCGATAACATTTCGGTTGTGCTTTTGCAGGTCGATCGGCTGCCCGGAGCGGAGCAGGCATGGTGGAAAAAGTGGGAAAACAGTAAACAACCGAAGGCACTGGTTAAATGATAGTCGGACGTTTATATTGGGTGCAGCGCGATGGCAGTGTTGCCGAAATTCCAATGTCCAAGCCCAAGATCATGGTCGGGCGGGCATCTGATTGCGACGTGCGGCTACAGCTCCCATCAGTGAGTTCGAAGCACGCCGCCATCACGCGTACCGAGAGTGGCGTAACCGTGGAAGATCTGGGTTCGACCAACGGCGTGAAAGTAAACGGTCGCAAGATCACCCATTTACAACTCAAGCATGGCGATCAAATCGAAATCGGAACCGAACGCTTGGTGTTTTTTACCGATGCTTCACTACCGCCTGCCCAATTTGATCGACTCGCTGGCAATGTTCAAGGTGTGGTGCCCTCGAACACCAAAATTGGAAGAGGTGCACCTCCACCCGCACCGATCAACCTGCGCACAGTAACCGACAATTCGCGTGCTGAACTGACAGCCGAAAGCGCTTCCCGTCGGGGCATTTCAGTACCGCCGCGCGGAGCTGTTACCCTCTTATCGGGGCGCATGGGTGGCAAAAAGTTTCCGCTAACTAAAGAAACAACAACGCTCGGTCAAGAAGGCGCGCAGGTGTTTCAAATCGTTTTACGCGACGGAGCATATTGGGTCGTGCGCGGCTTACAAAGCGCCTCACCCATGGTCAACGGCATCGAAGTGAGCGACCGTGGTTCACGGCTTGCGCACAACGACATCATTGAGTTAGCGGGCGCAAAGGTGCGTTTCGAAATCGAGCCTGGATAAAAGCCGGGTGGAGCAATGACGCATGAATTGAAGCGTGCACACAATTTCAAGTGAGTGCAGTGAGTTCCGAAACCATCTGCTCGGTTGCCCCAACCAATGCAGCTTCAATACCAACCTCATGTGCTGAATGACCAGCGCGCTCGATAGTGTGCAGCTTTGCGCGCGGCCAGTGTTGCGCAAGCGCGAATGCTGTGTGTGGCGGGCAAATCACGTCGTAGCGCCCTTGCACAATCGTGGCAGGGAGCGCGTGAAGTCGATGCATATTGTCGAGCAATTGATTTGGCGAGAGGAAACAATCCTGGGCCATGTAGTGGGCTTCTAGGCGAGCTAGCGCAAAGCCGCCATACCCGTCCCCAGAAGCGATCTCATTTCGCGGCATGAGCGTTGCGCAAGCGGACTCGTACGTGGCCCACGCGCGGGTTGCACTCAAATGGATTGCTGGGTCGTCGTGCAACATTCGCTTAAGGTACGATGCGAGCAGCGAAGCCCGCTCGCTTTCAGGCAAATGCTCACGCCACGCCTTGGCCTCGGCAGGGAAAAACGAACCCATGCCGTGCAAAAACCAATCGATCTCCGCGCGCGTGCCCAAAAAAATGCCGCGCAACACGAATCCCAAACAATGCTCGGGGTGCGCCTGACCATAGGCCAACGCAAGCGTTGAGCCCCACGAGCCGCCGAACACAACCCAGCGCTCAATGCGCAAATGCTTACGCAATCGCTCGATGTCGTCGATCAAATCTTGCGTGGTGTTCTCGTTCACCTCGCCCAGCGGCGTGGAGCGACCGCAACCGCGCTGATCAAAGAGCGTTACATACGTTTTCGTAGAATCAAAAAACTGCCGATGCCGCGCGGTGCAACCTCCGCCGGGTCCGCCATGCAAAAACAAAATGGGTATGGCTAACGGGTTGCCAATGGTTTCCCAATAAACATCGTGCAGCGCGCTCATGCGCAACATGCCGTTTTGGATTGGTGAAATTGGTGGAAACATATTTCCTATCAAAAACCTGCGGCGCAAAAAGAGCAGTTTTCAGGAGCTTATTTGGCAGATAAGTCCCAAAAAATGCGCATTTTGCGCCGCAGGTTTTACTGAAAAATGCGTTTACTTCTGCGCGTTGTACTTTACTACCTTCTGCGTTTGCGATCCAAGTTTCTCAATGCCCAAGCGCATCACATCGCCCGGTTTTAAGAAAATAGACTGCGGCTTCACGCCCATGCCCACGCCAGGGGGCGTACCAGTGGTTATGATGTCGCCGGGTTCGAGCGTCATGAATTGGCTGCAATACGAAACGATGGTCGCGCAATCGAAAATCATCGTTTTGGTGCTGCCATGTTGCATCCGCTTGCCGTTGAGCTCCAACCACATATCGAGCTTTTGCGGATTGCCCACTTCATCGGCTGTCACCAACCACGGGCCTACCGGGCCAAACGTATCGCAGCCCTTGCCCCGATCCCACGTTGGACCGCGTTCAAGCTGGTATTCGCGCTCGCTCACAACGTTCACCACACAATATCCTGCCACATAGCTCAACGCATCTTTTTTCGAAACGTATTGCGCTTTAGAGCCGATCACAATGCCAAGTTCACATTCCCAATCGCTCTTTACCGAGTTTTTAGGCAGCATGACATCATCGTCCGCGCCAGCCAAACACGTAATGAATTTATTAAAAATAATGGGCTCTTTTGGAATCGGCATGCCCGCTTCCGCGGCGTGGTCGGAGTAGTTCAGCCCGATGGCGACGAACTTGCGCGTGTCCGATACGATTTGTCCGAAACGCGGTTTGCCTCGAACGAGTGGCAAGCTGCTGGGTTTAATTTTTGCTAGTTTTGCTAACACTTTTGGCGAGAGTGTTGCGCTCGATATGTCGGCCACGTTCCCCGACAAATCGCGCAACTTACCATCCGCGTCAATCAGGCCGGGTTTTTCTTTTCCCAACTTTCCGTAACGTACCAATTTCATATTGTGATGCCTCCATCTACGTTGTAGTAGTTCCCTGTTGCAAATTTTGACTCATCTGAAGCCAGATAAATCACCATTGGTGCGATCTCCTCTGCGGTGGCAAGCCTGCCCATCGGTTGCCGAGCAATGAAATCTTTGCGCGCTTGTGCGGGGTCGGAAAACGCATTGATCCGCTCTCCTAGGCTTGGCGTATCTACCGTGCCCGGGCACACGGCGTTGCACCGAATGCCGCCCTTCGCGTAGTCGGCAGCGATGGATTTTGTAAGCCCAATCACCGCCGCCTTCGATGCGCCATATACAAACCGATTTGGAAACCCTTTAATGCTCGAACACACCGAAGCCATGTTGACAATCGAGCCCCCGCCATTGGCAATCATTTTGGGCAACGCCGCTTTGATGGCAATGAACTGCGCTCGTACGTTGAGCGAGAAGGAGAAATCCCAATCGTCTTTGCTCGTCTCCAATACGGTGCCGTGGTGCACAAAGCCAGCGCAATTGAAAAGCACATTAAGAGGGGGCAAATCGGCGATGAGTTTTTCCACCGCATCGTCGTCACGGGCATCCACCCGCAACGCGGTGAGGCCGTCGATACCTTTGAGCTCATCAAGCAATTTTTGATTGATGTCGGTGGCGATCACTTTCGCGCCTTCGCGCACCATCGCCAGCGCACTTGCACGGCCAATGCCCGCTCCCGCCGCAGAGACCAGCGCTAATTTTCCGGAAAGTCTTCCCATGGGTTTTCTTTATCGTTGCAAAATGGCAATATAGCAATAACACCGTCTGCGAGATACTGCGGTAAACGTTAACCGCTTTGTTATTTGTAAAGGCCCATCATGCTCCAAGCTGCCCAATTAGTCATCCGCCTCCATCCAAACGACGATGTCGTGATCGCCCGCGATCAACTTATCAGCGGCACGACGCTGCGCACTGAAAACGTAACCGTGCGCGGGCTCGTTCCTCCAGGGCACAAAGTGGCCACGCGCGCCATCGCGCAGGGTGCGCCCGTGCGACGGTATAACCAAATTATCGGCTTCGCGGCCAAACCGATTGCGCCGGGAGAGCACGTGCATTTGAATAATTTGGTGATGGGCGACTTTGAGCGAGACTACGCTTTTTGTGTCGATGCCAAGCCCACTGAATTCATCACCCCTGCGGCCCACTTCATGGGCATCAAGCGCGCAAACGGGCAAGTCGCTACCCGCAACTACATCGGCATTCTCTCTACCGTAAATTGCAGCGCCACAGTCGTCCAAGGCATCGCCCAGTACTTCAACAACTTAGGCGGGCTCGCGGCATTTCCCAACGTAGATGGCGTCGTCGCGCTCACGCATGGCATGGGCTGCGGAATGGACTCGAACGGCGAGGGCATGGTGGTGCTTCGGCGCACGCTTGCTGGCTACGCACGACACGCCAACTTCGCAGGTATTTTGATGGTGGGCTTGGGCTGCGAAGGCAACCAGATCTCTTCATTGCTGCGCGCAGAAAGTTTGAATGAAAGCGCCCTGCTGCGCACGTTCAATATTCAAGATTTAGGTGGCACGAAAAAAACAATCGCCCACGGCATTGAGATTATTAAGGAAATGTTGCCGACTGCCAACGCGGTGGTGCGCGAAAGCGTGTCCGCAGCGCACTTAACGCTCGGCTTGCAGTGTGGTGGGTCTGATGGCATGAGCGGCATATCCGCCAACCCTGCGTTGGGCGCGGCGGTGGATTTACTCGTGCAGCACGGCGGCACGGCTATTCTCTCTGAAACGCCCGAGATTTACGGCGCAGAGCACTTGCTCACGCGCCGCGCAGTGTCCCGCGAAGTGGGCGAGAAAATCGTAGCCCGCATCAAGTGGTGGGAAGAATACACCGCGCGCTTAAAAGGTGAGATGAACAACAACCCAAGCCCTGGCAACAAAGCCGGCGGGCTCACCACTATTTTAGAAAAATCATTGGGTGCGGTGGCCAAAGGCGGCACCACTAATTTGGTGGACGTATACGAATACGCGATGCCCGTTACCGCGCGCGGCTTTGTGTACATGGACACACCGGGCTACGACCCCGTGAGTGCCACAGGGCAAGTAGCTGGAGGCGCCAACATGATCTGCTTTACCACCGGACGCGGCTCGGCCTACGGCTGCGCGCCTTCACCCTCGCTCAAGCTCGCCACCAACACCGCGTTGTGGAACAAACAAGAAGAAGATATGGATATCAACTGCGGCGTTATCGTTGATGGCAAAGCGGATATCCAAACCGTAGGCGCACAGTTTTTCCAAATGATTTTAGATACCGCATCCGGCAAAAAAACCAAGAGCGAATTGCATGGCTACGGGCAAAATGAATTCGTGCCGTGGCAGTTGGGTGCGGTGATGTAAGCGTTTGATAGCTTTGCGAAGTTGCGAAGATAAGGCCCCTCTCCCAGAGGGAGAGGGAGCTTTTTTAGTCAAAACCTGCGGCGCAAAATGGGTGCCCGCCGCTAACTCCAAACGCAACACATTGAACGGAGACAATGTGTTGTATGAGCAATCACCTAACACTCGAAGAACGTGCAATTATCAGAGCAAAGATCGACTGTGGCTGCACGGTACGCGAAATTTCGCGTACCGTGC
>JANMDS010000224.1:0-3055 GCA_031376405.1 Betaproteobacteria bacterium | reverse complement strand
GCACGGTACGCGAAATTTCGCGTACCGTGCAGCCACAGTCGATCTTTGCTCTGATAATTGCACGTTCTTCGAGTGTTAGGTGATTGCTCATACAACACATTGTCTCCGTTCAATGTGTTGCGTTTGGAGTTAGCGGCGGGCCCCGTTTTTCGCCGCGAACCTTACGCCACGTTTGTCGCCGCACTTAAGTTTTTTAGAACCGCATCTCAAGACGAATCGTAAACGAGCGATCCGTGCGTCCGAAACTGGTATTTTCCGTCGTAATGACCGGCGCTACATTGGTCGTTTGGGTAACCACATCTCGTGGGATCAAGTTCGCTGCACTGAAGCGCACTTTCGTCATCGGCGATACCGTCCACAACGCGAACACTTCGGCCACGCGTTTCAAGCCCACCGTTTGGTAATCCACATTGGTTGTCCGCAAATCGTAGCCGGGTTGCCACGATACATTGCCGCCCACCATCACGGGAGCGTTGGGCAGTTTGTAGTCACCACCGAAATTCGCTGTGCCGCGCGGCTGCTGGTCGATACGATTGTTCGGTCCGATCACATCTTTCACATCGGAATCAAACAACGCAGCATTCATCCGTAGATTTATTGCAGGCGCGCCTTCTACAAATTCACTCAACACAAATTTGGCATCGAACTCGATGCCGCTCGTGGTGGCGCTGCTAAAGTTTTGCGGACGATTGACAAACCGTGGGCTGGTGGCCCACGATACGGTTTCCAAGCTCGTGACATTACGGATCAAATCTTTGATCTGTCGATGAAATAGATTCACCGAAAAAATACCGCCTGCCTTCAAATAATGCTCGTACGCCAAATCAATCCCGTTCGCCCGCTCCGGTTTTAATAGGCCGTTACCGGCGCGATCTGGAGTAACTACGGTGTTTGGCCCGGGCACAGGGAAAATGTTGTTTAAATTGGGTCGGGCAACAAGTTGATCAACGTTTGGTGAGCGGTAGCTTTGCGTAAGACTTAACCGCAGTTGATCCCGACGCGGCGAATCAAACCGCCACACCACATGCCCGAGCGGCGAGAGCACGCGACTGACATTGTCCACCGCCCGCTCGCCAGTGGCGCTTGTAGTTTGAATCGATTCGTAGCGCAGCCCTAAGTTTGCCGACCAATTTTCTGCCGGTTCCCATTCGTCTTGAATGAACGCAGCGGTGCGGCGGACCTTTACCGAAAATTCCTCGCCTAAATCGGCCAGTTGCTGTACGCCGTTTAGTAGCGTGATCGAGTGTTGGTCCCGCTTTTGATCTTCCATTTCCGCGCCAAGGGCAACGGTGTGTTTGCCTTCACCGAACGTTCGCGTAACTTTTCCATTTAACGACCACGAATTATCTTTTGAACTCGTGTCGTTAGTTTGCAAACTAATCGATTTTCCAGCTGCATCGTACTGATTCGTTCGCAAAAACGCGCTGCCTTTAAAGTGCCCCAAGCCGCCGCGCAGCTCATAACGGGTTTGCTCGTCCCACTTTCTATTTAGATTTAAATTGAGGCGCGAAGGTTCAAATCGACCGTCGAACACGCTGTCACGGGTTGCGTAGGGCGCGGGCGAAGCGCCTAGAGTTTGGGTGAGTGTACCGGCGCTTTTTGTGTTGGGCTCAATACGCCCTTGAAACGCCTGAATTCCGAATTGCTCGCCCGCGCCGAGCCGCCATTGGATGCGGCCATTTACAAAAATGTTGTCCCGAGTCTCTTCGGATTGATTGAAACTAAAACGCTCACCAGTGAGCACGCCAGTGTCCGTGTTGCGCTCGCGCGTGATGCCATCGGTGTCTGTGAGTTGATGGGTGCGCCCACCGTTAGCGGATATGTTGTAGGTGACAAGTTCTCCCGCAGTGCCGTTGTAAGCGTAGTTCACATTTGGCGACCACAAACCGCGCTCGCTGGTTGCGCCGAATTTCACATCATGATCTGTTTTACGAATGGGCTCGCGCAATACGATGTTGATTGTGCCGGCTATAGCCCGTGCACCAGTTTCCGCCGTGGGTGCGCGCAATATTTCAATGCGCTCGACTTGCTCCGGCGAAATTTGATCGAGCGACATTCCCGGCTGCATCCGCTGGCCATCGATCAATATCTGCGTAAACCCGCCGCCCATGCCGCGCATGGCCGGTGCGCCTGGGCGGCCTGGGCGGCCCCCTTGTTGGGTAACGCCAGGCAGGCGGCGCATCACCTCGCCTACATTGCTATCGCCGTATTTCGCAATATCTTCGCGCGTGATGATGATTTTTGCAGCGGTGGAATTGCGGCGGGCATCATCCGCCGAATTTTTGCCGGTGATTTCAATTTTTTCTACCGATTGCGCATTTTCATCAGGCTTTTTCACTTCACCGCTTGGCGGCGTAGGCTCAGGCGTAGCGGGTGCCGTTTGAGCGTGCGCAATGCCCGCCGCGCAAAACGCAAAGGAAACGGCAACGGCAATCGGTGAGCGTACGAATCGGGACATGGATCTGTTTGTTGGGAGTAAGGGCATAGTGTAGAGGTAAACATAAAGCGCAACGCGCTTGTTTACATTAGAGTGCGGTGTCCGCAAAAACTACAGTGGAAATTTGTAACCAATAATTAATTCGTAAGCGATCTGCACAATGAAATTTAGTGCGTACGCTGGGTATAACGTTCAAAATTTTCGATGTAGGTGTCAAGGTTTTCTTCTAGCATCGTTTGATATTGTCCGACAAAATAGGCGATGCTTTCTGCGCGCGACGCTCGCATGGCAGTGGCCGATGCGCTGCTATGCGCAGTCATCCAAGCGTTGAATCGCGTCAGTGCAAACATCATTGAAGCGTTCACCTCTTCTACGCCTACTTTCGGAGTCATGTGATCGTTGGACACTTTGATGTGGTCATCGACCCGTTCGTAAAAAGCGGGGTCGGTTTTAGTTGCCATAGCATTCGTCTTTCGGTTGGATACGCTCATTTTAGGGCAGCGACAAAGATCGCGTGCAGCATCAAAAAGCCCCATACCTGCGGCGCAAAATTGGCCATCTATGAGGAATATCTCCCAAAATTGGGCCAATTTCGCGCACCCGCCTCGCAACAACCGT
>JANMDS010000223.1:0-6672 GCA_031376405.1 Betaproteobacteria bacterium | reverse complement strand
GTCCGGTAACCCGTCTTGGTCGTTCATTACGAGGTAGTTCCACGCGCTCCAAGCTTTGCGACGTTTCGGCATCAGAGCCTCGTCGGTATGAAGCAACGCTGTGTTGGGTTGGTACTTTATATCTGCAAGCGCATGCGATTCAACCAGGCTAGGCATCGACAGAATGGCCAGCGCTTCATCGCTGTGGCAGGCGAACACAACGCAGTCGAAATCCTGTGACCGCGCATCGCTCATAACGCGCACGCCACGAGCATCTCGCTCCACGCGGGATGCCCCCGCTCCAATCCGAACATCATGAAGCGATTGCACGATCTTTTGCACATAGTTTTTAGAGCCACCGCGAACCGTGCGCCATTGCGGCCGGTTTGTAATCGAGAGCAAACCATGATTGTGAAAGAAATGTACGAACGTGGTGAGTGGAAACGCGAGTATTTGAGCTTTCGGCGCTGACCATATGCACGCCGCCATTGGAAGCAGATAGTCATTGACAAACCCAGCGCCATAAAAACGGCTCTGGAGAAATTGCCCAAGGGTTTCATCCACCACTGCAGTTTCGCTCATCGCAAGCGAGGTCGCATATTTATTAAAGCGCAGGATATCGGCAATCATGCGCAAAAAGCGCGGGCGAATTGCGTTTAGCGGGTCGGCGAACAAAGCGCTCAAGCTGGTGCCAGACCATTCGAGCCCGGAAACGTCGTTCCGCACAGCAAATGACATATCGGAGGCGGCGTTCGCAACGCCTAGGGTTTCAAGCAAGGCAATTAAGCGCGGATAAGTGCGATCGTTATAGACAAGAAACCCCGTGTCCACTCCAAAATCGAGTCCGTCAAGTGACACGTCAACGGTGTGACTGTGTCCCCCAAGTCGGGATTGCTTTTCATAGACAGTCACGGTATGCCCAAGCTCTGTCAAGGCAAACGCAGCGCCAAGGCCCGAAATTCCGCTTCCTATTACAGCAATTTTCATCGTATTTTCTAATCGGTCACAAAATGACTCGATAGTACAATTATAATCGAAGCAGGATTGTTGATCACCATTTTAACGAACAAAGCCGGAATTGTCGTAGACATACTTGGTGCTTGTCGTGTAGCATCGTCAGGTAGTGGTGCGGACTAGGTATGTGGCACAACATAAGTTCGCCTTTAAAAAATGGTTCAAACAAAAACTGCGCGAGGCCTAAATGGAAATTTCTGACCCAACAAAAGTGCGTCTACCCATTGCGGCTGTGGAGCGAGATACCGGTTTATCGAAAGATGTTTTGAGGGTGTGGGAACGCCGCTATGGGTTCCCGCAACCCAGCCGCGATGCAAACGGCGAACGAATCTATCCCGCCTTGCAGGTTGAACAATTGCGCATGATTCGCCGCCTGATGGACGCAGGACACCGTCCGGGAAAGTTGCTGGCAACGTCTTTTGAGCAGCTCGCTGAGTTGGATGCACGAAGGTCAGCCTCCAGAATTAGTTCAACACTACCTGATTCGCACCTACAAGTTCTCGCGTACCTAAAGGCGCACGATTCGCAGAATTTGCGACTTGCCATGTCGCAAATACTTGTCAAACAAGGAATTCAGCGTTTTGCAATTGAAACCATTGCTGGCCTAAATCGGATCATCGGTGAGCGCTGGTCTACCGGCGATTTGCGCATTTACGAAGAGCATCTCTACACAGAAACGGTGCGCGCGGTGATGTACAGCGCGATTACCGCCATGCCACGTCAACAGGCGGAACCGAAAATCTTACTGGCGACCTTTCCGAACGAATCCCATGGCCTCGGTCTCTTAATGGCTGAGACGCTGTTGGCCTCCGAAGGCGCGACGACAATCTCCTTGGGAACGGAATTGCCCATTGCCGAAATCGCTGATGCCGCGCAAGCGTTTGGGGCTAGCGTGGTGTGCGTTTCGCTTTCCAGTGCATATGGATTTAAGCCTGCGCAATGCGGTCTAAACGATTTGCGCGATGCCTTACCGTCGGACACTTCAATCTGGGTAGGTGGTGAGTTGTCCAAACGTTTGCGACGCGAAGCAAAAGGCTTTGTTGCTATGCCCGATTTAAGCGAACTGCTCAGTGCGCTGAGGGTCTGGCGAGCTGAACGTTTCGCAAGCACCGAGGCTGCCTCAGTGGTTGAAGAACTTTCTGCTAACCTTTATGCCAAGGGCTGATACGTGCCCCGCGCACGTTGGTGCATGCAAGATAAAACTGTATCGACAGGAGCGGTATGATTTACGCTGAATTATTTAAAGATCTCGAGCGCGTGCGTTGGAGCATGGACACCGATGTGCCTTGGAGCAGCTTCGACTCTGAAAAATTGACCGATGAGCAGGCTCAAACGATCAAGATGAACGCGATCACTGAGTGGTCGGCTTTGCCGGCAACAGAAATGTTTTTGCGTGACAACCGGCACGACAGCGACTTCTCTGCGTTCATGTCAGTTTGGTTTTATGAAGAGCAAAAGCATTCGCTCGTATTGATTGAGTACCTTCGCCGCTACCGGCCCGATATGGCACCAACGGAAACAGAGCTGCATAACGTCCGTTTTGAATTCGATCCGGCACCGGCGACTGAGACCTTGATGCTGCACTTTTGCGGGGAAATCCGGCTTAACCATTGGTATCGCCGAGCTTCGCAGTGGCATACCGAACCGCTTATTAAACGCATTTACGAGCTCATTTCGCAAGATGAGGCTCGGCACGCGGGCGCTTACTTACAGTACCTCAAGCGCTTGGTCGCTAATACTGCGCAAGACAGGGTGAGTGATGTTAAAACCGCACTGGCAAAGATCGGGTTTTTAATGGCCGCAAGCGGTCGTTCGGGCAAACCTATGCACCCAACCAATTTGCATGTGAATAAATTACTGTTCCCGAACGACACCGTGCAGTCAAAGCTACCTGATCCATCGTGGCTCGAACGTTGGCTCGATGAGCAAATTCAATTCGACAAAGAGTGGGAAAGTCGCGTTGTAAAAATGATTTTGCACAATTTAGGCGCGCTGTTTGGTCGCTCTTTTAGTACGTTAGGCGAGCTCAATCAATTTCGTAAATCCCTCAACGTGACCTAATGCTGCGCTTTCTGTTGACCCGATTGGTGGCGACAGTGCCTGTGCTGGTTACAGTAGGAATCGTAGTGTTCTTAATTTTGAGGCTCACGCCGGGGGATCCTGCTGCAGTCATGGCGGGCAACAACGCCACGCTAGAAGACATCGCAAAGATTCGCAATGATTTGGGTTTAGACCAATCGCTCTTCACGCAATTTGGGCTCTGGGTTAAATCTCTTGCATCCGGCGACTTAGGCTACTCCTATTTTTATAAGTTGCCGGTTTCACAACTCATCGCAGACCGCATCGGCCCAACGTTGTCGCTCGCTAGCTTCACGATACTTCTAGCCGTAATGGTGGCCGTGCCGTTGGGTACTCTCGCAGCCTGGAAGCACGGCTCCTGGCTCGATAAGAGCCTAATGGGATTTTCGGTACTCGGATTTTCCGTGCCGGTATTTGTGCTGGCGTATTGCCTAATTTGGCTCTTCTCGATTAAGCTTAATATTTTTCCGGTGCAAGGTTACAAGCGCATTGGCGAATACGGCGTTGCGCAGTGGCTGCTGCATCTGGCATTGCCAGCGCTCACGCTCTCGATTGTGTACGTGGCGCTCATTGCCCGTGTAACACGCGCAGCGGTATCTGAAGCACTTACCGAAGATTACGTACGCACCGCGCGAGCAAAGGGTCTACCCGAATGGAAAGTGCTTTATTCTCACGGGCTTGCCAATGCAGCGGTACCGATCGTAACTGTTATTGGTATTGGTGTCGCGCTTCTCATCGGTGGCGTAGTCGTAACAGAAACTGTGTACGCCATACCCGGCCTCGGTCAACTCACCGTAGACGCAGTTTTGGCCCGAGATTTCCCCATCGTGCAAGGCGTTATCTTGCTTTTCTCCGTAACGTATGTGCTCATAAATTTACTGGTCGATCTGAGCTACTTATTTTTTGATCCGAGGATACGATACTAGTAATGGACTTTTCGACCGTACAAAAGGTGTGGAATAACGGTGCCGTGCGGTTTAGTAGCATCGTGCTCGGCACCCTGATTCTTATTGCGTTGGCGGCGGGTTTTTTAAGTACGGTTGACCCCAGCGCAATGGATGGGGAAGTGATGAACGCCGCACCAGGACACGCCGGTGCGTTTACGCTGCTCAATGGATCCAGCGTGCAGCATACCTTTTGGATGGGCGCGGATAGTTTTGGCCGCGATATTTGGAGCCGCGTACTTTACGGCACGCGCATTTCACTCATTGTTGGCGTTACGGTTTCGCTGTGCGCGGTTGCGCTAGGCACACTCATTGGATTACTCGCTGGCTATATTCGCTGGCTCGATGGCATCGTAATGCGGGTGATGGATGGTGTCATGGCCATACCTGGTATTTTGCTTGCCATCACGTTAGTCGCCGTGTGGAAGGCATCGCTGCTAACCGTCATCGCTGCAATTGTGATCCCGGAAATACCACGGGTGACGCGACTGGTGCGCTCGCTCGTACTTTCTATTCGCGAGGAGCCGTATGTGGAAGCGGCGGTAAGCTTAGGCACGCCGACGTGGAAAATTTTGTGGCGTCACATTTTGCCTAACGCCATCGCGCCCCTTATCGTGCAAGGCACGTATGTATGTGCATCGGCTATTTTGTTGGAAGCGATTTTGTCGTTCTTAGGCGTGGGTTTACCGCCCGAAATCCCCACTTGGGGCAACATCATGGCCGAAGGCAGAGTTCAGTTCAACCAATATCCGCACAACGTGTTTTTTCCCGGTATTTTTTTGGGGCTTACCGTGCTTGCGGTGAATCTATTGGGTGATGGCTTACGCGATACCCTCGATCCAAAATTTAACAAACGGGGCGTGAAGTGAATGCAGCGCTCGATGTGCGCGGTTTGTGCGTTGGCCTCCCCAATGGCGCTGATCGCCCGCATGCGGTGCGTGATATTTCATTCACGGTGCAGCCGGGTGAAATTGTGTGTTTACTGGGCGAATCGGGCTCGGGAAAATCAGTCATTGCACAAGCGGTAATGGGGTTGTTGCCAAAATCACTTCCGGTATCGGAAGGTGAAATGCTTGTTGCAAACGAAAACGTATTGACCTTATCGCCAGCAGCGTTACGCGCACTCCGTGGCACCTCCATGAGCATGATTTTTCAAGAGCCCATGACGGCGTTAAATCCGGTGATGACCTGTGGCGATCAGCTCGATGAATTGTTAGATGAACATACGCGCGACGGCAATGCGTTACGGCGACAAAAAATACTGGCGGTGTTTGAGCAAGTAAAACTGCCTGAGCCGCAACGCATCTTCGCAAGCTACCCGCACCAGCTCTCTGGCGGGCAGCGCCAGCGGATAATGATTGCGATGGCGCTCATCTTGGAGCCAAAACTGCTAATCGCCGATGAGCCGACGACTGCGCTCGATGTCACCACGCAAGCAGAAATTCTGCGTTTGATTACGACCTTGCAGCGTGAACAGGGTACGGGTGTGCTTTTTATTACCCACGATATGGGAGTCGTGGCCGAAATTGCTGATCGCGTGGTGGTGCTACGCCGAGGCGAAATGGTGGAGCAGGGCAGCAAGTTAGAGGTGCTTACACGCCCACGACACGACTACACCAAAATGCTCCTCGCAGCGATCCCGACGATGGAGCCACCTGCACCGAAACCAGCGGTTGCACAATCTATCGTATTGTATGTAGCCGGCCTTCATAAAACCTACGTAACAAAATCCTTCTTTGGCACTGCGCGCACGGTGCACGCTGCTAAGGACGTGTCCTTCACACTCGCGCGTGGCGAAACACTAGGTATCGTAGGCGAATCCGGCTCCGGGAAAAGCACAGTCGCCCGTTGTATCGTGCGTTTGATCGATCCGAGTTCTGGCGAAATTACCGTTCATGGGCAAGCGGTACAAAATTTATCCACCGCTCAGCTGCAACCGCTTCGGCGCAAAGTGCAAATCGTTTTTCAAGATCCGTATCGTTCGCTCAACCCACGTCAAAAAGTGGGCAACGCCATTTGCGAAGGCCCAATGAATTTCGGCTTGAACAAATCCGATGCGTGGGCACGCGCGCAAGGACTGATGGACACGGTGGGTTTGAGCTGGGATGCACTTGAGCGTTATCCAAACGAGTTTTCCGGCGGCCAACGGCAACGCCTGTGCATCGCGCGCGCACTGGCGATGGAGCCGGAAGTGCTCATTTGCGATGAGGCGGTATCTGCGCTTGATGTGTCGGTGCAAGCGCAAATATTGGTGCTCTTGGAGTCCATTCAACTTAAGTTTCAACTCGCCATGCTCTTCATTACGCACGATTTGCGTGTCGCTGCGCAAATTTGTGATCGCGTGATCGTTATGCAAAACGGCCTCGTTGTTGAGCAAGGGCTCACGCACAGCGTATTTCGCACACCACGCGAAGACTACACAAAAGCTTTACTTGCTGCCGCGCCAGGCAAAGATTTCGCGTTCGCGCGGAGCTAAAAAGTGCGCATTTTTGGGGAGATAGTCCTCAAAACAGACGCCCGCCGCTAACTCCAAACGCAACACATTGAACGGAGACAATGTGTTGTATGAGCAATCACCTAACACTCGAAGAACGTGCAATTATCAGAGCAAAGATCGACTGTGGCTGCACGGTACGCGAAATTTCGCGTACCGTGC
>JANMDS010000182.1:0-2332 GCA_031376405.1 Betaproteobacteria bacterium | reverse complement strand
CAGCGTGCCCTGCGTGAGCGTGCCGTGGTGGCCGAATACATCGGGCACTACTTTTTGGGTGTCGGCAACTCGAAAATTGAACTTTGAGTCAACACTTGCTACCGGGCCGCGGGTAGAGACGGTTAACGACTGACCTAACGAAAGTGTTGCTGATGCACTAACTGATTTGCGCCCATGCTCATTGAGCGAAACTGTCGCTGCGGTCGGAATTGATGACGCTCCAAGAAGTAAACCCTGATCGCCCACCTGCCCACCGCTCTCGGCGTAAAACGGCGTATGGTCAAGTACCACAATCGCATCGTCGCCTGCTGAAATCGCAGTAACCGGCACGCCGCCTTTGTAGAGCGCTACCACTTTGCCCGTGTGCGTGAGTGTGTCGTAGCCGTGGAACGTTGTTTTCTCGCCTTCATAACTCAGCGCTTTGTCCACCTTAAATTTACCAGCGGCGCGGGCTTGGGTTTTTTGTTTTTCCATCGCAGCGTTAAAGCCCGCTTCATCTACTTCCACATTGCGCTCGCGACAAACATCGGCAGTCAAATCGAGCGGGAAGCCATAGGTATCGTATAGCTGAAACGCGACGGCGCCATCAAGCGTTTTCGCGCCGCCTGCGAGCGCTTTTTCCAAAATGCCCATGCCATGGGCTAAAGTTTCGGTAAAGCGCTCTTCTTCGGTTTTGAGTGCGGCGGTTACATTTGCTTTTGCAGCCCGCAGCTCAGGGTAGGCATCGCCCATTTCTTTATCTAGATCATCCACCAATTTGTGAAAAAACAAGCCGGTTTGGCCGAGCTTGTGGCCGTGGCGCAAGGCGCGACGAATGATCCGGCGCAATACATAACCGCGCCCTTCGTTAGAAGGAATCACACCGTCGGTAATCAAAAACGCGCATGCACGAATGTGATCGGCCACCACACGCAGGCTTGGGTTGCCCAAATCGGTCGCGCCGGTCTCACGGGCGGCTGCTTTGATTAAGTTTTGGAAAATATCAATTTCGTAATTGCTGTGTACGTGTTGCAAGATGGCGCTCAAGCGCTCCAAGCCCATGCCGGTATCTACGCACGGCTTGGGTAGCGGCAACATTTCGCCGTCTTTCACTTCGCGGTTGTATTGCATGAACACGAGATTCCAAATCTCGATATACCGATCACCATCTTGCTCAGGGCTGCCTGGTGGGCCGCCCAATACTTTATCGCCGTGGTCGAAGAAAATTTCGCTGCACGGGCCGCACGGCCCCGTATCGCCCATCATCCAAAAATTATCGGAGGCATAACGGCTACCTTTGTTATCCGCAATGCGCACAATGCGCTCAGGCGGTACGCCTACGTCATCTTTCCAAATGTTGTAGGCTTCGTCATCCTCGAAATAAACCGTGACCCACAATTTTTCTGCGGGCAATTTGTAGACTTTTGTGAGCAGTTCCCAGGCGTACGCAATAGCATCGCGCTTGAAATAATCTCCGAACGAAAAGTTACCCAACATCTCAAAAAACGTATGGTGGCGCGCGGTGTAGCCCACGTTTTCGAGGTCGTTGTGTTTGCCACCCGCGCGTACGCTGCGCTGCGCGGTGGTGGCGCGGGTGTACGCGCGCTTGTCCACGCCTAAGAAGCAATCTTTGAACTGCACCATGCCGGAATTTACAAACAACAAAGTTGGGTCAGTGCCGGGGATGAGCGAAGATGAGGGCACATGGGTGTGGCCTTTGGTTACGAAAAAATCGGTAAATTGTTTGCGTATTTCGGAGACGTTCATAGGGGCTTTGTTCAAGAAAATATTTTTAGGCCAAGTGCACGGCCAACGGTAATCATTTTTTGGTCGCAGGTGGCGAGCGATGCGTTGCGAGCGATCGCCAGACTTACGAACGACGCATCGTAAGGGGTTAACTCAAATCGTAGCGCTTGTAGGTAGGCATCGAGCGGACGAATTTGGCTGTTTGAGACCACTTCAATTTCGAACACGGAAAACTCGCTGGCAAAGTGCTCGGCTTGCGCTAACGAAAAGCGCTTTCGCAACAAACCTGTGCGCACGGTGTTCGCGGTTTCAAGCGCCCACATCGGTGTGGTGATGAGCGCTTCCTTCAGTACATCCGGCAGTGAGCGCGGCGTGGTTTCATCGGGGAACACCGCTGCCGCGGAATACGATGTATCAAGTACGATCACGTTGCCGCGCACTGGCTTGCGCCACTGCGTCTAACACTTGATCGCCACGCTCATCGCGCATACGACGTAAATCTGCCACGGCCCAGGGTTCGACTGTGCCGTTTTCAGCGCGAAACGCCGTTTTCTCTGCTTCGAGCTTGGCTAACCAAGCTAACCGCTTTTCACGCGCGGCCGGTGCG
>JANMDS010000167.1:0-12185 GCA_031376405.1 Betaproteobacteria bacterium | reverse complement strand
AACGCGCTCATCGCCGCGTTTTCAGTCGCGCGCTGGGTTGCGCCCGCTTGCAACGATTGGAGATAGCCGCGCACCATCGCGCTTACGGTCGTGTCGTTTTCAGCGGCGATGATGCGGGCTTTGCGGTAGGTTTCTTCGTCGAGAGAAAGCGTAACGTTGGGCATACTTTACTCCTGTGATTCACAGTTTCACACATTATTTCACAGATTTGTACGCGCCACCGCCCGCGCCACTACGCCCACCTTCACCCGCGCCGCGCCCGCCTCTTTTAGCGCTTTGGCCGCTTCGTTCAGCGTCGCGCCCGTGGTCATCACATCATCAATCAGCAGCACATGCTTCCCGGCGAGCGGGCGCGCGAGCGAGGCGGCGGAGAAGGCATTTTGTACGTTGCGTAAGCGTTGCTTGAGGGGCAGATCCGCTTGCTTCTCGGTTTCGCGGGTGCGCATCAAATGGTTCGCGAGCGGTAGCGAAAACCGCTTTGCCACCACGCGGGCAATTTCCGCCGCCTGGTTATAGCCGCGCTCGGCTTGGCGGCGCGGCGCGAGAGGGATTGGCAGCGCGAGATCAATGCTGCGCAGTTGCGCTGGCGAGAGTAACGCCTGAATGGCATCGGCCAAGAGCGCGCCTAAAGTGCGGGCCACGGCCAAATCGCCTTGGTATTTCGAGGCAGCAACCAAAACATCGCTGGGAAAGGTGTAGCGGATGGCGGCAATCGTGGCATCAAACGCGATCGAATCACTCTTGCGAATGCACCGCCCGCAGGTTTCTCGCTGGGGCATCGCGCGGGCGCAGCGCGGGCAGGCATCCGTGCTGCGCGGCAGCGCGCGGATGCAGGCAGCGCACAGCGCTTGCGCATGCGCGGGTGCAGCGCAGAGCGTGCACTCACTGGCCCAGAGCGAAAACAACCCGTTTGTTTGCATTGTGTTCCCACTATAAAGCGTTGCTGCGCCACACAACGCGCAATGAAACACCCATTTCATTGTTTCAAGCGCGGTTTTTGGTTAAATTTATAGGCTGTGAAAATTTAACCAAACGCATCCGCGAAGTTTTCACCTGTCGGCGCTGACAGGTGTTTTCCAGGACGGAGCCTGAAGGAAATCGCATGTCTGAAGTGTTAGAAACCGTATTTCCAGTGAGATTTTCCTCAAAAAAGATTGAATTTGCGCCGCAGGTTTTGAGCTATTCGGTTGCTCAAATCGAAGCCCTCTTCGCAAAACCACTCATGGATTTGCTGTTCGAAGCCCAAACGGTGCACCGCGCGCACCACACGCCCAACGCGGTGCAGCGCTCAACCTTGCTCTCAATTAAAACCGGCGGTTGCGAAGAAGATTGCAGTTATTGCCCGCAAGCCGCCCGTTACGATACCGGCGTGGAAGCGTCCAAACTCATGTCCCCCGAAGAAGTGAGCAAGGCGGTGGCAAACGCCAAGGCCGCGGGCGCGACGCGCTTTTGCATGGGTGCAGCCTGGCGCGCGCCGAAAGACCGGGATATTGAAAAAGTAGCCGAATTGGTGAAAGTGGTTAAAGAAGCAGGGCTCGAAGCCTGCTGCACGCTGGGCATGCTCACCGACACCCAAGCCGATTCGCTCAAAACAGCAGGGCTCGATTACTACAACCATAACATCGATACCGCTCCCGATTTTTACGGCGACGTGATTACCACGCGCGACTATCAAGCTAGGCTCGACACGCTTACGCGCGTGCGCGACGCCGGCATGAAAACCTGCTCTGGCGGCATCGTGGGCATGGGCGAAACCCGCATGCAACGCGCGGGCTTGATCGCGCAATTGGCGAACATGAACCCGCCGCCAGAAAGCGTGCCGATCAACCATTTAGTGCAAGTCGCAGGTACGCCACTCGCCGACCAGCTGCAAGGCAAATCCGCGATCGATCCGTTTGAGTTTGTGCGCACGATTGCGGTGGCGCGGATTACGATGCCTGCCAGCGCGGTGCGGCTCTCCGCAGGTCGGCATGAGTTAGGCGAAGGCATTCAAGCGCTCTGCTTTATGGCCGGAGCGAACTCTATTTTTTATGGCGAAAAGTTACTCACCACCGGCAACCCCGATGTAAGCGTCGACGAAGCCTTGTTCGCAAAATTAGGTCTCGTTGCTTGTTAATTCAAGCACTAGAAAATAAGCTCGCACAGCGCGCGCAGGCTGGGCTTACGCGCATGCGAAAAACTGTTGCAACCCCCGTTGCGCCGCAGGTCGTGCGTGGCGGGCGCGAAATGTTGCAATTCGCCAGCAACGATTATTTAGGCTTAGCCAGCGACCCGCGCATCGCCGCCGCTGCCAAGCGTGGTATTGACTATTGGGGCGTGGGCGCAGGGGCATCACACCTCATCTCCGGCCACACCGAAATCGTGGAAACGCTTGAGCACGACATGGCCGAGTTTGTAGGCGGCGCGGCCACCGAGGCGCTCACGTTTTCTTCGGGTTACTTGGCAAACCTCGCGGTGATTACGGCACTGTGTGATCGCGATGCCGCCGTGTTTTCCGATTCGCTCAATCATGCGTGCATTATCGATGGCGCGCGGCTTTCGGGCGCAGAAAAACACGTCTTCCCGCACGCAAAGGTTGGAGCACTCGCCCAGCAGCTCAGCGCCTGTCGCGCAAAAACCAAGCTCATCGCTACCGATGGCGTGTTTAGCATGGATGGCGATATCGCCCCGCTCGATCAGTACCTCGCGCTTGCCGAACAATACGATGCTTGGGTGCTCGTCGATGATGCCCACGCCTTTGGCGTAATCGGCGAAGGCCGAGGCACAGCAGCGCACTTCAATTTAAAAAGTGATCGGCTCATCACGATGGGCACGTTGGGTAAAGCGGCAGGCGTAGCCGGTGCGTTTGTCTGCGCGCATCCAACGGTTATTGCGTGGTTGGTCAATACCGCGCGCAGCTACATTTTCACTACCGCTGCGCCGCCGCTGCTCGCCGCCGCTGCGCGCGAGGCGTTGCGCATCATCCGTGATGAGCCATCGCAACGCGAACAAGTAACGGCGCGCATCGCCCAATTTCGCGCTGGATGTGCAGGGCTGCCGTGGGCGCTTATGCCCAGCGAAACGGCCATTCAACCGCTTGTTGTGGGTGAAAACGAGGCCGTGCTTGCGCTTTCTGCGGCACTGGAAGCGCGTGGATTGTGGGTGCCGGCCATCCGCCCGCCCACGGTGGCTGTGGGCAGCGCGCGACTGCGGGTGAGCCTTTCAGCGGCGCACACTGCGGCGCACGTTGATTTACTTTTAAACGCGCTCCACGCGCTTTCGAATGAAACTTCACGTTGAATCCGTTGGGCGCGGTCCACCGCTGGTGTTGCTGCATGGCTGGGGCTTGCACGGCGGATTGTTTACACCGCTCGTAGCCAAGTTGCTGGATCAATTCACGGTGTACGCGGTTGACCTCCCAGGGCACGGGCACTCCGCTATGATTACGCCGTTTGATTTACAACATATCGTGCAATCGGTAGAAGAATGCACCGCCCACATTGAGGCCCCGCTCAACGTCCTCGGATGGTCTTTCGGCGGCATGGTGGCGCAGGCGTGGGCGCTGAGCGCGCCTGAGCGGATCGCGCGCCTAGTGCTCTGCTGCACGAAGCCAAAATTTGTGAAATCTCCCGAATGGCAGCATGGCACCGCACCTGCGGTGTTGCAAAGTTTGGTCGATGGATTTTCTACTGCCCCCCGCGAAACGATGGAGCGCTTTCTCGATCTCAACATCACCGGCAGCGAAGATACAAGCGCGCTGCGGACAACGGCTAAAAGGCTCGCCCACGCCCGCCCCACCGTGCAGCCCGCGGCGATGCGCGAGGGGCTCATCGTGCTGAGCGAATTTGACGTGCGCGCGCACCTACACAAAATCGCCCAGCCCACGCTCGTCATCACCGGCGGGCTGGATCGGCTCACCCATCCGAGTATCGGCGCGTTTTACGAAACCACGCTACCGAATGCGCGGTTGCTGCACATTCCCCGTGCGGCGCACGCACCACATCTTTCTCACACAGAAGCCGTTGCTCAAGCTTTGCGACAATTCGTGCATGAGTGAAATCAACCTCGCGCGGGTGCGTAGGCAATTTAATCGGGCCGTGCCAACCTACGAACGCGCGGCGGTACTTCACCGCGAACTCACCGCACGCACGCTTGAAAACTTAGATTACATCCGCGTCGCGCCGCAGCGAATTGTGGATATTGGCTGTGGCACTGGCTTTGCGCTGGCGCGCCTGCGTGAGCGCTTTCCCGAGGCGCAAATTATCGCGCTGGATATCGCCGAGGCCATGGTGAAAAAAGCTGCTCCAACACCTTCTTTTTTCGCCAAAACATTACGCCGAAAAGTGGTGCATGGCGTGAATGCGGATTTTTCAGCATTGCCTTTTGCCAGCGGCAGTATTGATCTCATTGTGAGTAATTTCGCATTGCAGTGGTCTGCGAATTTACCTGCCACGTTCGTTGAGCTTGCGCGCGTGTTGAAGGTTGGCGGGCTCGCGCTCGTTTCGCTTCCTGGCCCCGACACGTTGCGCGAGCTGCGAAAGGCGACGAACGCTGTACACCGCTTCCCTGATATGCATGATGTGGGCGATATGATGGTTGCCGTTGGGCTGGCTGATCCGGTCATGGCGCGAGACGATTTAACGCTTACTTACGACACGCCCGAAGCCTTGCTGGCCGACTTGAAAGCTGTCGGCGAAACCTACGCCGGATTCGACGCAAAACCGGGGCTGCAGGGCAAGCGCGCGTTCGCTGAGCTCAAAGCGCAGCTCGAAGCCGGGCGCATTACGCAGGCAAAACCAGGCGTGCCTCCCGCGCACGTTGGCACGCTCCCGCTTACCTACGAAATTGTGACTGGACACGCGTGGAAAGTTGCGCCTAAAAAAACCGCAGAAGGGCACGCGATTGTGGCGTTTGATCCAGGGCGGCGCGGGCGCGGGTGAGCGCACGTTTTTCGGGAAATACCTGCGGCGCAAAATACGCGTGTTTTGAACTTTATCTCCTAAAAAATACGATAAAAATGGCTGCTAACGAAGCACTTTTTCAACGCTATGCCGCCGACCGCAGGCAGTGCGAATATCCAGGGATGGCGCGCACCGATTTGGCATGCGCGGTGCTCTACGAATCGCATTTCGATTTAGGCGAACATTTTTTGCAGTTCACCTCGCTTGATGCCGCGCGTGCCGATGCCTTCATTGGGCAAGTCGTCGCGCAGGCGGAGCAAAGCGGGCGCGCGTTGGAGTGGAAAACGTATGGTTTCGATACGCCGCGCGACCTCGTGGCGCGGCTACAGCGGGCGGGCTTTGAGCCGGACGATGAAGAGTCGCTCATGATGTTTCACCTGGCGAAATTTGTACCCCGTGCTGCAACCGAACATGCCCAATGGCGCATCGAGCGGATCACCACAGTGGGCGGTATCGCGCATATCGTGGGGATTCAAGAGCGGATTTGGGGACGGCAATTCCCTTGGCTCTACAACAAACTTCGCACCGATTTCGAAAGCGGCGCGCAGCATTTTTTCTGTGCTTATGCGGGTGAATCGCCGATTGGTTGCGGCTACATCGAGTATCTCGCGGGCTCGCAATTTCCAGAGCTGCATGGCGGTGCGGTGTTGCCAGAATATCGCGGACGCGGCATTTACGCTGCGCTCTACGCTGCGCGCTTTGCAGATGCAATGGCGCGCGGCTACGAAATGATTGCGGTGGATGCCTCAACGATGAGTCGCCCGATTTTGGAGGCGATTGGCTTTGAGCGCATCTGCGCAACCCGGCCGATGCGCTGGGCCCCAAGCGCATAAACACCGTAAGACCTGCGGCGTAAAAACAGCGCTTTTCAGAAAATATCTCCCAAAAAATGCCGTTTTTTCACCGCAGTGTCGCGCTATCATCCGAGCATATGCTTACGCCCCAATCCCTTTTCATTACCGGCACCGATACCGAGATTGGCAAAACCACCGTGGGTGCTGCGCTTGCGCGGGGTTGGGTGAAAGCTGGCGCGCGGGTGGGCGCAATGAAGCCGGTCGCTGCGGGGCTCATCAATGGTGTAAGCGAAGACTTGCTTGCGCTGGAGGCGGCGTGCAATATGCATTTTAATCGCACACTAGCCTGTCCCTATGCGCTGGACGCACCGATTGCACCGCACCTTGCCGCCCACCAAGCGGGCGTTGAGATTCGGGTTTCTGTAATCGCGAATTGCTACCGTAAATTGGTGGAAACTGTGCAACAGGGCGAGCGGACTCACATCATCGTTGAAGGCGCGGGCGGCGCACTGGTGCCGCTGAATGAAAACGAGGATATGCTCGACATCGCCCGCGCTTGCGAGCTGCCTGTTTTGTTTGTTGTCGGTATGAAACTGGGTTGCATTAACCACGCCCGATTAACCGAAGCGGCGATTTTGGCGCGTGGGCTTCCATGTCTAGGCTGGGTGGCGAACGTTTTCGATCCAAACATGCCGTTTTTGCATGAGAACCTCGAAACGCTCAAATCTCGGCTTTCTTCTCCGTTTCAGGGCGTTCTCGGGTGGCAAAAACAGGCCCTGTCTGCTACACTCAGCGAGCTGTAAAGGCTATATTGCCAGGTTCGCCAACGGTGTAATTGCATATGCCAGCGGCGCAGTTTCAGTGCAAAACATGACTGCGGAAGCCACGAGTCGTTGGGTTTTAAAAGCGCCGCGCCAAAGCGCATTACCGCGCCATCAACGTTGGGCCGTGTTCGGGCTCATTTGTTTTATCGGCTGCGTATTCGCATCATTTGTGTGGCTGATGTTCGATGCCTGGGTGGTGTTGCCCTTTACAGGCATTGAGCTAGGCGCGGTGGCCCTCGCCTTTTGGTGGTGGGATCAGCACGCTGAAGATTTCGAGGCGATCGTCCTTGAGGGCGATGCACTCAAAGTGATGCGCAAATACGGGCGATCAAGCGGGCAGTGTGAGCTCCCCGCTGCGTGGGCGCAAGTGGGCCGTGAAACCACGCCTTCGGGCTGGGGGCGAAGGCGGCGTTTAATCATCGCGTGTCGCGGTCGACAAGTTTTGTTTGGCGAGTTTTTGAATGAAGCGGGCGTAAACGAATGTCAGCGCCTGTTACGTGAGCGGTTGATGCAAGCTTGGCGCTGAAGTTGTAACGGTTAAAAGTGCGTCGCAGGTACGAAACGCAGGTACGAAAAAGAATTTAAGGCAAAAAATCATGCTACGGAAGTTGAACAACAAATTGTTAAGCGGCCTCGGTTTGGCCACAATATTGGCTCTTAGCGGGGCGGCGAACGCTGAAATGGCATACGACTTACAGCCGCAAATTACCGAAATTGGCCGCATGCAACACGACCTGCATGTGTACGTAATGTGGGTGGTATCCGTGATTTTCGTGCTGGTGTTCGGCGTGATGTTCTATTCGCTGTGGGCGCACCGCAAAAGCACCGGCCGCAAGCCTGCCACGTTCCACGAAAGCACCGCAGTAGAAATCGCTTGGACGATTATCCCGTTTTTTATTTTGTTGGTGCTCGCCTTCCCAGCGACCAAAGCGGTGTTGGCCATGAAGGATACGTCCTCGCCAGATCTTACGATTAAAGTTACTGGCTACCAGTGGAAGTGGGGCTACGACTACATTCACGATGGCTTTGGCTATTTGTCTAATTTAGCCACTTCAACCGCGCAAATTCATGGTCGTGAACAAAAAGGCGTGAACTATTTATTAGAAGTTGATAACCCCCTCGTGGTGCCGATGAACCGCAAAGTGCGCGTACTCATCACTGCAAACGACGTGTTGCACGCGTGGTATGTGCCGGCGTTGGGGGTCAAGCAAGATGCCATTCCTGGTTTCGTGCGCGATGCGTGGTTCAAAGCAGAAAAGCCTGGCATTTACCGTGGCCAGTGCGCCGAGCTCTGCGGCAAAGAGCACGGCTTCATGCCAATAGTTGTGGAAGTAAAAACCGAAGCCGACTACGATAAGTGGGTGGTTGAGCAGAAGAAAAAAAATGGCGTTGCTGACAAAACCGCCCCTACTGCCGTGGCTGTTGCCGCCGGCCCCTCCACGGCCGCTGCTGCGCCCGCTGTCGCGATGACTAAAGATGAGCTGATGGCCCATGGCAAAGGCGTATTCGAAAGCAACTGCCAAGCATGCCACGGCGCAGATGGTAAAGGCAATGCCGCGATTGGTGCGAAGGCGCTCGATGGCTCGAAGATCGTGCAGGGCGCTAAGTCGGAGCAGATCGCCATGTTGTTAAATGGTAAGGCTGGTTCTGCAATGGCTTCGTTCAAACAGCTTTCTGATAAAGATTTAGCTTCAGTGGCGACGTATACGAAAAATTCCTGGGGCAATAAAGCGGGCGAAGTTCAACCTGCTGATTTCTTATCCGCTCGCGGCGGCGCAGCCCCCGTCGCAATTGCTGCCGCGCTTGCCCCTGCCGTTGCAGTTGCTGCCGAGGCACTTCCAGGCAAGCTCTACTTCGACGCGGGTAAAACTGATTTACCCGCGAACACCGACGCGATCGTAAAAGCAGCGACCGAGTTTTTGAAAGCGAATGCCGCAGCAAAAATCGCACTCTCCGGCTTTGTGGACAAAACAGGCAACGCCGACCAAAACGCCGAACTCGCCAAAAATCGCGCTAAAGCCGTACGCGAAGCGCTCAAAAAAGCGGGAGTAGACGAAGCGCGCATCGAAATGCGCAAACCAGAAACGTTGACGGGTGCCGCTGACAATAAAGAAGCACGTCGCGTTGAAGTCATTGCAGTGAAGTAAAAGTTAAACGATTAACCAGAGGCATTCGATCATGGCATCTATTCCCCACGCAGGCGACCACAAATCGGACCACGCGCACGATCACGATCATCATGATCACCATCCGAGCGGTATTACGCGTTGGCTCACCAGCACCAACCACAAAGATATCGGTACGTTGTACATGTGGTTCAGCTTCATTATGTTTATTTCCGGTGGCATCATGGCGCTCACCATTCGTGCTGAGCTCTTCCAGCCTGGTTTGCAAATTGTGGAGCCTGAGTTTTTCAATCAGATGACCACATTGCATGGGTTGGTGATGATTTTTGGCGCGATCATGCCCGCGTTCGTCGGTTTCGCCAACTGGATGATCCCTTTGCAAATCGGCGCTCCAGATATGGCGTTTGCCCGCATGAACAACTTATCGTTCATGTTGCTTCCTCCCGCAGCCGCATTGTTACTCGGCTCGCTTTTCGTGCCCGGTGGCGCAGCAGCAGGCGGCTGGACGCTCTATCCGCCCCTCTCCATCCAAGCCGGTATCGGTATGGACATGATGATTTTCGCCATCCATATCATGGGCGCATCCTCCATTATGGGTTCGATCAATATCATCACCACCATTTTGAACATGCGCGCCCCTGGCATGACGCTCATGAAGATGCCGATGTTCTGCTGGACATGGCTCATCACCGCTTTCTTGCTTATCGCCTCCATGCCCGTGCTCGCGGGCGCGATCACGATGCTGCTCACCGACCGTCATTTCGGTACGAGCTTCTTCAATGCGGCTGGCGGCGGCGATCCGGTAATGTTCCAACACATTTTCTGGTTTTTCGGCCACCCCGAGGTGTACATCATCGCCTTGCCTGCGTTCGGCGTAGTCAGCCAAGTCATCCCCGCGTTCTCACGCAAACCCTTGTTCGGCTACCACTCCATGGTGTACGCAACGGCTTCGATTGCGATTCTCTCCTTTATCGTGTGGGCGCACCACATGTACACCACCGGCATCCCAGCCGCCGGTCAGCTTTACTTTATGTACGCCACGATGTTGATCGCGGTGCCGACGGGTGTGAAAGTGTTTAACTGGTTGGCTACCATGTGGCGCGGCGCGATTTCATTTGAAACACCGATGCTTTTCTGCTTAGGTTTCTTGTTCCTCTTTACGCTGGGTGGCTTCACCGGCTTGGTGCTCTCGCTTACGCCGGTAGATATTCATCTGCACGATACCTATTACGTTGTGGCGCACTTCCACTACGTGATGGTGGCCGGCGCGTTGTTCAGCGCGTTCGCGGGTGTGTATTACTGGCTACCGAAATGGACAGGTCATATGTACAACGAAAAATTGGGCCAAGTGCATTTCTGGCTCTCGCTCATCTTCTTCAACATTACCTTCTTCCCGCAGCATTTCTTAGGGTTAGCCGGTATGCCCCGCCGCATTCCAGACTACAACATGCAGTTCGCAGAATTCAACATGTTGTCGTCCATCGGCGCATTTGGCTTCGGCATTTCGCAGCTTCTGTTCCTCTACGTGGTGTTGCAATGCATTAAGGGCGGGCCAAAAGCAGCGGCTAAGCCATGGGATGGTGCCGAAGGTTTGGAGTGGACGGTTCCTTCGCCTGCGCCGTACCACACGTTTGAAACACCACCAACGGTTAAGTAATCTTGCAAGCGTTGCGTCGCAGAAATACCAATACCTGCGGCGCAAAATAAGCCAAAAATGAACAATATCTCCCCAAAATTGAAGCGTCGCAACCGCATTACCGGCATCGTGCTGGCGCTGATTGCCATTGGCTTTGTGGTGAGCGTGTTCGGCTACAAATTGAGTGTGAGCTAAGCTCCATGCAAGCGCAAACCACTGAGACCAAACTACTCAATGTCACCATGCTCAAAAAGCTCACGGTGTGCGTAGCGCTCATGTTTGGGTTTGGTTATGCGATGGTGCCGCTGTACGAGAAGTTTTGCCAGGTTACAGGCATTCGCAACTTGCTCCAGCCCGATGCCAATGTGGCGGTGAATACGCAAGTGGATAAATCGCGCTTGGTTACCGTTGAGTTTGATTCCAACGTAAGCAAACAGTTTTGGCGCTTTAAGCCGGAAGTTTCACAGCTCAAAGTGCATCCCGGGGAAATAGCGCAAGTGGTGTACGAAATTACCAACGACCAAACCCGCAAAATGGTTGGGCAAGCGGTACCGAGTTACGGCCCCAAGCAAGCCGCCGAGTATTTCAAGAAATTAGAGTGCTTTTGTTTCGAGCGCAAAACCCTGGATAAAGGCGAGAGCCGCAAAATGCCAGTGGTGTTTGTAGTCGATCCGAAATTGCCTGACCACATCAACACCATTACGTTAAGCTACACGTTCTTCGAAGTTGAAGGCGCGGCAGCAAAAATTGCAGCTGTAAATTAGGAGAACTAAAGATGGCATCTGCCTCCTCATCATCAAACCACTCGCACTACTTCGTCCCCGCGCCCTCGTATTGGCCGGCGTTGCTGGGTCTTTCATTGCTTTTCCTCGCTGGCGGCGCGGTTGGCATGATGAACGATATTGGTTGGCTAAAAAATATCGTATTTTGGGCCGGTTTGGCGGGAGTGTTGTATGTGTTCTTCGGCTGGTTTGGTCAAGTGATCGGCGAGTCCGAAGGCCAAAAATATAACAAGCAAGTGGATACGGGCTTTCGCTGGTCGATGAGCTGGTTCATCTTTTCCGAAGTGATGTTCTTCGCGGCATTCTTTGGCGCATTGGGCTATGCCCGCATTCTGTCCGTTCCAGATTTAGGCAGCATCGATGCCAAATTGCTCTGGCCAGAATTCGCAGACAAATGGCCAACCGCAGGCCCGTTCATCAAAGAAGGCTTTAGCGCAATGGGCGCGTGGGGCATCCCTGCGATCAACACCATGTTGCTACTTACATCCGGCGTCACACTGACCATTTGCCATCACGCGTTGGTGGACAACAAACGTCAAAAGGCGATCCTTTGGCTGGCCATCACGATTTTGTTAGGTTTCGTATTCCTAAGCTTTCAAGCATATGAATACATGCACGCCTATAAAGATTTAAACCTGAAACTCACATCTGGCATCTTCGGCTCTACGTTCTACATGCTCACTGGTTTCCACGGTTTCCACGTCACAATGGGCGCGATCATGCTGACCGTGATGTTGTTCCGCTTAATGAAGGGGCACTTCACCGAGAAGCAGCATTTCGCGTTTGAAGCCGCGGCGTGGTACTGGCACTTCGTCGATGTGGTGTGGCTCTTGCTCTTTGTGTTGGTCTATTGGTTGTAAGCAGCGAATTGGGTAACAAAAACGCCGCAATGTGCGGCGTTTTTTTATTCAAAGCTTTTGCGATTCCGGTAGCTAAAAAAGGCGCTTGAATTAACAAACGAAGTGCAACAAAGTGTTGGAGCGGGGTGGGACGGTGGTGAAGGTAACAAACTGTCAGCATCCCAAACCGACCAAAGTTGGAGTTGCCTTCAATGCATTACCGCCACCTATCCCACGGGGAACG
>JANMDS010000164.1:0-4435 GCA_031376405.1 Betaproteobacteria bacterium | reverse complement strand
CGTTCCCCGTGGGATAGGTGGCGGTAATGCATTGAAGGCAACTCCAACTTTGGTCGGTTTGGGATGCTGACAGTTTGTTACCTTCACCACCGTCCCACCCCGCTCCAACACTTTGTTGCACTTCGTTTGTTAATTCAAGCGGCATTTTTTGGGAGATATCTCCTGAAAATGGCTGTTTTTGCGCTGCAGGTATTTTAATTTTTCGAACCTCAAGCTATTGTAGAAACGCGATCTCCCTGACGAATCACCCCAGTTTGAATAACTTCCGCGTACACACCGAACTTCATCGCGGACGCCTCGGCAATCCATCGCAAAACGTTCGCGTCGAACTTCAAATCTGCCTGCGCGAAAGCGACCATCCCACATCGTTCCGCGGTTTTGGAGATTCGAATTCTTACCGAATCCCCAATTAGAAATGTTGTCCCCAGCCACGCGCGCTCAATCTGCCCGTTTCCGGGAGTTTCAATCAAAATATTTGGGCGAAATCGGCGCGGGTCACCGTCGCTTTCAGGAAGCGCCTCGCGCAGAGTGGCTAGTGAGGACGATGTCAAAAGATGGAGCGCACCGTCGTCAATGTGGGAAACATCGTTTTCTTGAACGAGCGTGACGTCCTGACCCAGAACTTTCGAAAGCAAAGCATGAATTCCATCATCTGCGCCATCGATGGTGCAACCGTTGGGAAGCCTGATCTTGAGCTGATCCCCAGCGTACCAACACCGAAATTTAAACAAACCGTCGATTTGCCGAAATCGACGCGTGCTTTTGCCGCTTCCAAACTTACCATCACAGTTTCGGATCGCGAAAAGCCTGTCGCCTACCACTCCGCGTGTGTCGATAGTAAGCTGGTCGCAGGCTTCGCCTAGCATCGATTTGACCGGGTATCGCCAGAGGTTGGACACAACGCCGATTTCGTTTTTTATGGGTTTCGAAGAGGTCAAACTTGAAGGCTCCATGCGTCAAATTGAGATGCACAACTGTGTTTTACCGATCTCATTTCGTGAGCCGGTCGATTTGCGCCTTCGAGGGCGAAAGGACTGGCATCATGCGGAGTTCGGGTCGCGCATACCGGGCCTAGTTTAGTGGAGATACTGCATCAAAACAGCAGATATTGCGCCGCAGGTATTCGCAGGAAAGAGCGTTTTCAGAACTCACGGTACAGTGGCAGTATTCATCAAAAAAGACATTTTTCCGCCATGCATACCACCGCAATCTCCACCCAAACCCTCTCCGAAAACTTAACCAATCCGAATTGGGTGATCGTTGACACGCGCTTTGATTTGATGAATGCGGCGTGGGGAAAGCAAGCGTACGCCGCGTCCCACATTCCCGGCGCGCATTTTTTTGATTTGAACGATGATTTAGCACGCAAACCGAGCGGCGGGCGGGGTGGGCGGCATCCGTTGCCGGATGTGGCGCTGTTTACTAAGAAACTAGGCGCAATCGGCGTTATGGCTGGTACGCAAGTGGTGGTGTACGACCAAGGCTCGATGATGTTCGTTGGGCGGCTGTGGTGGATGTTGCGCGATTGGCTGGGGCACGCGTCCGTTGCGGTGTTAGATGGTGGTTACGCGGCGTGGGAGAAGGAGCTGCGCACCGTTAGTTCAACAATACCTGCGGCGCAAAACAAGCACTTTTCAGCCAATATCTCCCCAGATTTTGCCGTTTCTGCGGATGTGATTTTGAGTGGTTTGGCGCAAAGCGCGCATGTGATTGTCGATGCCCGTGCGCCCGAGCGCTACCGAGGCGAAGTGGAGCCGATTGACCCGGTGGGCGGGCATATTCCCGGCGCGCTCAATCGCCCGTTTCCAAAAAATGTAGGGCCGGACGGCAAGCTTTTACCCGCTGCACAATTGCGCAGTGAATTTGAGGCGCTGCTCGCCGGTCGTGCGCCGCAAGCAGTCGTGCATAGCTGCGGCTCGGGCGTGTCTGCCTGCGCAAATTTGCTGGCGATGGAAGTGGCAGGGCTTACTGGATCGAAGCTCTACGCTGGCGCGTGGAGCGATTGGTCAAGCGATCCGTCCAGGCCGGTGGCAAAGGGTTAGCCGGAAAGTTATTCCTCTTAACCCCCAGCCGCCTTGCGCTTCGCTAACTTTTGCTCGAGGTAGTGGATCGTCGTGCCGCCCTTGCGGAAGGCTTCGTCTTGCATCAGTTCCCGATGCAACGGTATGTTGGTTTTGATGCCTTCGAGCGAGAGCTCGGAGAGCGCAATCGCCATGCGGTTGAGCGCTTGTTCGCGTGTGTCGCCGTAGGCGAGCAACTTACCAATCATCGAATCGTAGTAGGGCGGTACGAAATAGCCGTTGTAGGCGTGGGAGTCCCACCGGATGCCGGGGCCGCCTGCGGGGTGAAACATGGTAATCCGCCCAGGTGAGGGCACAAAGGTGTACGGATCTTCCGCGTTGATGCGGCATTCAATCGCGTGGCCGCGCTTGACGATATCTTTTTGCCGAAAACGGAGCTCCTCGCCCGCCGCAATTCGAATTTGCGTTTGCACGATATCAATGCCGGTGATGAGCTCCGTTACCGGATGCTCCACCTGTACGCGGGTGTTCATTTCGATGAAGAAAAACTCACCCTTTTCGTACAAAAATTCGAACGTGCCCGCGCCGCGATAGCCGATTTTTCGGCACGCATCGGCGCAGCGCTCGCCGATTTTTGCGATCACTTTTTCAGGTATGCCCGGCGCGGGGCCTTCTTCAATAATTTTTTGGTGACGGCGCTGCATCGAGCAATCACGTTCGCCTAAATACACCGCGTTTTTGTGCTCATCAGCCAACACTTGTATTTCAATGTGCCGTGGGTGCTCCAAAAACTTTTCCATGTATACCGTGGCATTACCAAACGCCGCGCCCGCCTCGTTGCGGGTTAAGTTCACCGCTGCCACCAGCGCCGCTTCGGTATGCACCACACGCATGCCCCGTCCGCCACCGCCGCCTGCTGCTTTGATAATGACGGGGTAGCCTACTTTTTTGGCGATGGCAACAATCTCTTTTGGGTCGTCTGGCAGCGCACCCTCAGAGCCTGGCACGCACGGTACACCGGCTTTTTTCATCGCATTTTTAGCCGCGACTTTATCGCCCATGACGCGAATGGTGTCCCCACGCGGGCCGATGAAAACAAAGCCCGAGCGCTCCACCTTATCGGCAAAATCCGCGTTTTCTGAGAGGAAACCGTAGCCTGGGTGAATGGCTTGCGAATCGGTGACTTCCGCCGCCGCGATAATCGCCGGTACGTTCAAATAGCTCAGCGTAGAAGGCGCCGGGCCGATGCACACGGATTCATCGGCCAGCTTTACATACTTCGCATCGGCATCGGCTTCGGAGTGCACCACCACGCTTTTAATGCCCATTTCGCGGCAGGCCCGCTGCACGCGCAGCGCGATCTCGCCACGATTGGCGATCAAAATCTTTTCAAACATCGGACGGGCGCGCTTGCGCCCTAGGGAAATAAGCGCCATGGCTTACTCGATGAGAAACAACGGTTGCCCGTATTCCACAGGTTGCCCGTTTTCAGCGAGGATGCCCTTAACTACACCGGCCTTATCCGCCTCGATCTCGTTCATGAGCTTCATTGCTTCGATAATACAAAGCGTGTCGCCCACCGCTACAGTTTTTCCAATCTCGGCGAACGCGCCCGAGCCCGGCGAGCCGGAGCGGTAAAACGTGCCGACCATTGGCGATTTCACGACATGGCCAGCGGGCAATTCTGGGGCGCTGGCAACCGCAGGCTGCGCAACCAACGCTGAAGCTTGCGGCGCGGGGGGCGCAAATTGGGCTTGCTGTTGTGGTTGCGCGTACATCTGCGTTGTAGGCATCATCATCTGCCCCGCTACCATACGCGTAATCCGTACGCGATGGTCGCCTTCCGATACTTCAAGCTCGGCAATGCCGGACTCTTGAACTAGATCGATGAGCGTTTTTAGTTTCCGCAGATCCATACCACGCACCTCTTTCTTTTCCCCATCTTTTGGGGCATCGCTTTTTTTACTCACGGCCATATCTCAAAAAACGACCGACTTCCCGCATATCATTTGTCGCGGTTCGATGACGATCGTTCACTCCACTTTGTTGCAAAATGAAGTCGCAAGTTTGCCGAAGATCGGCGCTTTTGTCTAGTCAGTGTTTTCGAGTGGGAGAATGGAATCTGTGCGTTAGGCGCATTTTCAGTGCACTTTCGCCGAAATTGCCAGAATTTCACTTCGGGTAAGTTTACCGAGCTTGGTGTGGACAATGCGTCCATCTTTATCCAAAACATAGGAAAAGGGGAGTGCCTGTTTGTCGTTTCCATGGTGTTTGGTGAGCTCAAGCATCGCGATATCTCCAAACAAAATCGGGTAATTCACGCCAATTTCGTCCATAAAGCGACGAACGGGCTCAATTCTGTCAATTGCAACGCCGATGAACTGCAACCCACCGGAAGTACCCAACTCTTTTTG
>JANMDS010000079.1:0-9465 GCA_031376405.1 Betaproteobacteria bacterium | reverse complement strand
GGGATTGCGTGGGCTCGCCCAGCGTGGCCCGCGCGACATCGAACGAAATCCCCATTTGCAACGGCGACATCGATTGACAACCCAACAGCGAACTACAAATTAAAACGATTCCCCACATTTTCATGCCGTAACTCCAAGCGGTCGTTCCGAAAGTGGGCGTTCGTCAATCGGCCAATGTACGAGCGCTGCGAACACGCCGAGTGCGATGCAAATGCCCCACATTACGTTATAAGAGCCCGTCATATCGAACAATCGACCGCCCAACCATGCGCCCAAAAATGAGCCTACCTGGTGCGAAAAGAAAATAATGCCCGCTAATAAACCGAGGTAGCGCACGCCATAGACCTGCGCCACCAACGCATTAGTCGGCGGCACCGTAGAGAGCCACAAAAAACCAATCGCGGCGGCAAAAAGATACACGCTCAGGTCCGTAATCGGCGCTAACAAAAATAGACCAATCACAACGCTTCGCAAAATATAGATCGCGGACAAAATTTTGCGCTTCGGGTACTTTTCCCCGAGCGAACCGGCAATGTAGGTGCCAAACACATTGAACAATCCAATCAGGGCGAGTGCGGTGACCCCGACGTGCGACGCAACCGCTTTGTCTCGCAAATACGGATTTAAGTGTGCGCCGATAAACACCACTTGAAAGCCGCAGACAAAATAACCCGCTGTGAGCAATGCGTAGCTGCGATCAGAAAAAGCTTCTTTGAGTGCGGCCTTCACACTCGTTTGCCCCGTCATCGTGGGCGCAGCGCCGTCGCCACGCTTCGGAGCGTAGCCCGACAATGCCAACCCAAGCGGCGCAATCGTAAACGCCACAGCAGCCGTCCAAATAAGGGCGGTAGACCATCCTGAATGGGTGATGAACCACTGCCCTGCAGGGATCATCAAAAATTGCCCAAACGAGCCTGCTGCTGCTGCGATGCCAAACGCCCAGCTGCGCCGCTGCGGGGAAACCAATTTACCCAACACGCTGTAGGCCACGGTGTAGGTCGAGCACGCGATCGCGAGCCCCATCACTACGCCACCGAACACCGCCAACATAAATGGCGAACTGACGTACGCGCAGCCGGCGAGTCCGATTGCGTAGAGCGCGCCGCCACTTAGCAGCACCACACGTGCGCCGCGCTTATCGGTGAGCAAGCCAATGAAAGGCTGCGATGCGCCCCACACCAAATTTTGCAAGGCCACCGTAAACGAGAAAACCTCACGCCCCCAGCCCTTCGCGTCCGACATCGGCTGCAGCCACAGCCCGGAAAACGCATTGCGCGTGCCCATTGCAATGCCAAGAATAATCGCCGCCGTGAAGAGCGCGATGCCTAAGTTGGGGTGGTCTTTTTGCATGGTGCTATTTTGCGTCAGAAGCGGAAATGGTGGTTTGGGAGTAAATACCTACGGCGCTAAACAAGCCAATTTTCAACATTATCTCCTGAAAAAATACAAATTATTGTCTGCGCTAAACCAGTGCCCGCCGCATCATACGGTGCGGTATTCCACAGTCGTCGTACTCTTCGCCGAACGCTACAAACCCAGCACGCGCGTAAAACGGGATTGCGTAGGTTTGGGCGGAGAGCTGTACTTCTGAAAAGCCTTTTTGCTGTGCTTTTGCAATTAAAAAACGCAACACCGCCATGCCCGCGCCCGTACCGCGATACGCTTTGAGCACGGCCATGCGCCCAATATGGCCGTCGGGCAGCAGCCTTCCGGTGGCGATGGGCATGAGGTCTTTTTTGATGCGGGCAATCGCGTGGTCGCTCATTGGGTCGTACCCATCAATTTCCGAATCAGCAGGAATTTTTTGTTCGTGAACGAATACATCGAAGCGGATTTTGGTAAGCGCTGGGGCATCTACCGTCCAGCTCACGTCAACCACTTCATATGCTGGCGTTTTTGGCTGCGCGCGTTTGGCTTCAAAAAACGTTTGTAACGCGCTCACCCCAATCTGCGCGAGTGCTTTGTGTTGAATAACGCTTTTGGTGTGCGCATTGAGCGAAGAGTTTGCAAAAAGGTCGACCACGCTGCCCGCTGCGCCAAATTTTTCATCGTGCGCGCCAAACACCACGCGGCGCACGCGCGCGTGCAGCAGTGCACCCGCGCACATCGCGCAGGGCTCAAGCGTTACATACACCGTTGTGTCCTCGAGTCGGTAGTTGCCCAGCTGTTTGCCCGCTTCGCGCAGGGCTATGATTTCGGCGTGGGCGCTGGGGTCGTTTGTGGTGATGCACAGGTTGTGGGCAATGGCGAGGATTTCGTCATCGCGCACCACCGCCGCGGCCACGGGCACTTCGCCTGCGAGGGCCGCGCGAGCGAGCGCAGTGCGTAATGCCTCTAAAACCTGCGGCGCAATTTCGGGCAATTCCAACACTTATCTCCCAGAAATAAGCAGTTTTTGGCGCTGCCATTCGTAAAGAACGATGGCCGCGGCCGCGCCTACGTTCAGCGACTCAACACCCGCGTGCATGGGGATGTGGATGCGCGTTGTGGCAAGGGCTAAAAGCGTTTCAGATACGCCCGTGCCTTCGTTGCCAACCACCATCGCCATCCGATCATTGCCAAATTTTGTGGCCTGCAAGGCGGTGGATTGCGAGAACGTGGTGACGCACACTTGCCCGTTGAATTTCGCTAATGCGTCTTCCAAATTCATCTCTTCACGTACCACCAATTTGCATTGGGCGCCCTGTGAAGATCGCAGTGTTTTCTGCGACCATGCGTAGGCGCAGCCCGCTGAGAGCCAGGCTTCGCGCACGCCGAGCGCGGCCGCAGTGCGCAGGAGCGCGCCTACATTACTTGGATCTTGAATGCGATCAAGCGCGAGCACCGAGAACGGCGCAAGTTGCGCAGGCGGCAGCGCAGGGCACGGCGGAATTTTCGCCAGTCCAATCATCATTTTTGGGGAGATAAGCTCGGAAAATACCCCCATTAGCGCCGCAGGTATTACAACAATTTCGTCCGCCTTGAAGCGTTTCGCCTCGGCAAGCGCTTCGTGAGCAACGATGAGCGTTTGCAGCGGGCTGCCGCTTTCCACAAACTGGGAAATGAGATGATCGCCTTCGAGCGCGCACAAGCCTTCCGCGCGCAAATCGCGAGCGGAGGCAATGAGTTTCGCCAGGGCTTTGAAGCGCGGGTTTTGTCGAGACGTGATCTCAACATGGCGGGAAGCAGTGGCAGGGACGCCGGCCACTGCTGATTACTTTTTAGCTCCAGCTGGCGCGGCGAGCGCGACATGCGGCACATCGGAGATAACTTGAAAGAAAATTTCGCCCGACTTCACCATGCCCAGATCGTTGCGGGCGTATTCTTCAACTGATTGCATGCCCGATTTGAGATCTTTTACTTCGTTATCTAAAGCATCGTTACGTGCAAGCAGTTTGGCGTTGCCTGCCGATTGCTCGGAGAGCGCGTTCTCCATTTTGCGCACAGCGTACACGCCGCCCTTACCCACCCAAAGGGGCCATTGCAACGCCACAGTGGCGAGGAATAAAAAGGCGGCGAAGATTTTCACGATGTTTTCATCACTTCGGTAAATTGTAAAACGTATCCCGCCCTGGGTAGTACGCACGGGAGCCTAAATCTTCTTCAATGCGTAGCAACTGGTTGTATTTTGCGATACGGTCTGAGCGCGAGAGCGAGCCGGTTTTAATTTGCCCGCAATTGCTGCCCACGGCCAAATCGGCGATGAGCGAATCTTCCGTTTCGCCAGAGCGGTGGGAGGCAATTGAGGTGTAGCCTGCGCGCTTGGCCATTTCGATGGCGGCGAAGGTCTCCGTCAGTGTGCCGATTTGGTTGATTTTGATGAGGATGGAGTTGGCAATTCCCTTCTCAATGCCTTCACGCAAAATTTTGGTGTTGGTGACGAACAAATCATCACCCACCAATTGCACTTTTTTACCCAAGCGCTCGGTTAACAATTTCCAACCGGCCCAATCGTGCTCGCCCATGCCATCTTCGATCGAAATGATCGGATATTTGTCGCACCAGTTTGCAAGGTAATCCACCATTTGCGCCGAAGAGAGCGCAGAGCCATCGGCACCTAATTGGTACTTGCCATCCTTATGATATTCACTGGCTGCGCAATCGAGTGCCAGCACGATATCTTTACCGGCCACGTAGCCCGCCTTGTCAATCGCCTCCATGAGCAACTGCAAGGCCGCTTCGTTGCTTTGCAAATTAGGCGCGAAACCGCCCTCATCGCCCACCGTGGTGGCCATGCCCTTGCTGTCGATGAGCTTTTTGAGTGTATGGAACACTTCTGCACCGTAGCGCATGGCTTCGCTAAACGTGGGCGCGCCAATTGGCACGATCATGAACTCTTGCATGTCGATCTTGTTGTTCGCGTGCGCACCACCGTTGATCACGTTCATCAACGGCACGGGAAGGGAGAGCGGCGCGGCACCACCGAAATAGCGATAGAGCGGCAAACCAGATTCTTCCGCTGCCGCTTTTGCAACCGCGCACGAGACCGCTAACAGCGCATTGGCACCCAGGCGGGCTTTGTTGTCGGTGCCGTCGAGCTCAATCATCGTTTGATCGATGAAGTTTTGCTCTTGCACTTCTAGCCCTAAGAGCGCTTCGCAAATTTCGGTGTTTACGTTTTCTACCGCTTTGCGTACGCCTTTACCGAAATACCGTTTCGCGTCACCGTCGCGTAACTCAATGGCTTCTTTGCTGCCTGTCGAAGCACCTGAAGGAACGGCGGCGCGACCGCTTACGCCGGACTCCAACACCACATCGGCCTCAATCGTTGGGTTGCCCCGTGAATCCAAAATTTCTCTAGCGATTACATCAACAATAGCACTCACTCTTACACCACTCCTTCAATGACGATCATGTTGAAATCGGCCGCGCCAGCGCGCGCCTCTTTTGCAGCGGCGTACTGTACTGAATGGTAAGCTGCCTTAGCCGCCGCAAGTGAATCAAACTCTAAAATTACAACCCGCGCGTTGGGCCAAGTGCCCTCCAACACCTCGTAGGGCGCCCCGCGCACCACGAAGCGGCCGCCATTTGCGGCCATCGCAGGGCCAGAAAGCGCTTTGTAGCCTTCGTATTTTTCAGGATTGGTGATATCTACAGAGGCAACGATATAAGCTTTAGGCACGGCGACTTCCCTTTGCGCGTTATTATTTAAGATATTCCATCTCATCCATCGCGCGGGATTTCACGGCACGATCAATCTCTTTTAGCGTTTCCAGCAACGATTTCATTTTGTGCAACGGCCACGCATTCGGGCCATCGCTCAACGCCACCGCGGGGTTCGGGTGCGTTTCCATAAACAAGCCGGCAATGCCCGCCGCAGTTGCTGCACGCGCCAACACCGGCACAAATTCACGTTGCCCACCTGAGCTCGTTCCCTGCCCGCCGGGGAGCTGAACGCTATGGGTGGCATCAAATACTACCGGGCATCCGGTGTTGCGCATTATGGCGAGCGAGCGCATATCGGAGACTAAATTGTTGTAGCCGAAGCTCGCGCCCCGCTCGCACACCATGAGCGTTTCGTTGGGCGCAACTTCTCTCGCTTTCAACACCACTTGTTGCATATCGTTCGGCGCTAAAAACTGGCCTTTTTTGATGTTTACCGGTTTGCCTGCAGCGCACACGGCATGGATAAAGTCCGTTTGGCGGCACAAAAACGCTGGGGTTTGCAACACATCAACCAGGCTGGCGACGGTCTTAATTTCGCTCTCGGTATGCACATCGGTCAAGATCGGCACGTTCAACTGCCGCTTAACTTCGGCAAGGATGCGCAAACCCTCGTCCATACCGGGTCCACGGAAACTTTTACCGGAACTGCGATTCGCTTTGTCGTAGCTCGATTTAAAAATGTAAGGGATTTTTAAGCTCGCACAAATTTCTTTGAGCGTACCCGCCACCTCAATTTGCAGCCCCTCGCTTTCGACCACGCAAGGCCCGGCGATCAGGAAAAAAGGTTGATCAAGCCCAATATTGAACCCGCAAAGTTGCGTCATGGCGATACCTGTTTGAAAGATTTGCTCGGGATTGCTCCCGCGTCGCGCACTGCGTGATTGGCCAGCGCAGCGCGGACGAATGCTGAAAAAAGCGGATGCCCGTCGCGCGGGGTACTCGTGAACTCTGGGTGGTACTGCACGCCTAAAAACCATGGGTGCGCGGGAATCTCCGCGATCTCGGGCAAGTTTTCTGTTGTGGTGCGCGCGCTAATACGATAGCCAGCCGCTTCCAGGCGGGCAACATAATGATTATTCACTTCATAGCGATGCCGGTGGCGCTCGCTAATCGTGGTGGAGCCATACACCCGAGCCGCGAGAGAATCGGGAAACGCCACGCACGATTGTGTGCCTTTACGCATTGTGCCGCCTAAGTCGGAGGTGGCGTTACGCTTTTGGACGCCCCCATCGTGGTCTTGCCATTCTTCGATCAACGCAACAACAGGATGCGGCGTTGCCGCGTCAAACTCCGTGCTATTCGCGCCTTTTAAGCCCACCACATTGCGGGCGTACTCAATCGTTGCGACTTGCATGCCTAAACAGATCCCGAGATAGGGCACCGCGTTTACGCGGGCATAACGCGCAGCGTTTATCTTACCTTCTACGCCACGCGGACCAAATCCTCCAGGCACGAGCACGGCATCTTTATCCTTCAGCATGCTCACATCGCCGTCAATCATGAGCTCGGAGTCGATGTAATGAATATTCACGCGCGCATCGTTATGAATGCCGGCGTGAATGAGAGCTTCATTGAGCGATTTATAGGCATCGGTTAAATCGGTGTACTTGCCAACCATCGCAATGTCTACGGTGTGGCGCGGGCTTTCGAGCTTGTGTACGAGATTTTCCCAATCGGTTAAATCTGCCGCTTTGGCCGATACATGCAGCTTACGCAGCACAATACGATCCAAGCCCTCAGTATGCAAATTGCCAGGGATTCGATAGATGGAATTCGCGTCACGGCACTCGATCACGGCATCGACTTCCACGTTGGTGAACAGCGCAATTTTGCGACGCTCGTCCGCGGGCAACTCGCGCTCAGTGCGGCAGATGAGCACATCGGGCTGGATACCGATTTCGCGCAACTCTTTAACCGAATGTTGTGTGGGCTTGGTTTTTAGCTCGCCCGCCGCTTTGATGTACGGCACGAGCGTTAAGTGGATGTAGCACGCGTTTTCTCGTCCGACTTCAAAACCGAGCTGGCGAATGGCCTCCAAAAACGGAAGCGATTCGATATCGCCCACCGTACCGCCGATTTCGATCAAAGCGATATCGAAACCTTCAACCGCCGCCTTGATCGAGGCTTTAATTTCGTCGGTAATGTGCGGGATAACTTGCACCGTGCCACCTAAATAATCACCACGGCGCTCTTTACGCAAAACCGATTCGTAAATCTTGCCAGTCGTGAAATTATTTTTCTGAGTCATCTTAGCGCGAATGAAGCGCTCATAGTGACCCAAATCGAGATCGGTCTCTGCTCCATCTTCGGTGACAAAGACTTCGCCGTGCTGGAAGGGCGACATCGTGCCCGGATCCACGTTAATATATGGATCGAGCTTAACCATAGTGACGGTGAGACCGCGCGACTCCAAAATCGCGCCGAGGGACGCAGCCGCGATGCCTTTGCCTAAGCTAGACACCACGCCGCCGGTGACGAAAACATACTTTGTCATTGCAATCGCGCCACAAGTAAAAACAGAGTTTACCTAATCCGACCATCGTGCAGAAATAAAGCGAGCTTTACCCGCGGCGCGAAAGGCGCATTTTTTAGCAATTATCGGCAAAGATTAGCGCAGATTGAGCGCAATTTCGTATGCCTCTTGGCTGAAGCCTTTCAAGCGCTTGCCATTTATAAGCAGATACGGCACCTCTTTCCCGTTACCCACTTCATTGCGCGCCCGCCGACCGTCCGCGCTGTCCACATCAATCATGCGATATGCGATCTTGTTTTTCTCAAGGAATTTTTTCGCTTGCGTACAGGCATCGCAGCCGCTGCCAACGAACAAAATCGGCTGCGAAAAGGCGAGCGTGGTATCCGAGGTAGCCGTGGGCGTAACTGGCGTGGATGAAGGCTCCGATTTAGAAATCTCTAGCTTAGTTTTATCTTTTTTCACCACCGTCTCGACTTTATCCGCGCTGAACATATCTTTCACCACCTGCCAAGGCGTTCGCGCGCTCTCCACTTTTGCTGAATCTTTCTCAATTTTTTTAGGAACAGGAGAATCTTTCGAAGCCTCCGGCGCAGCCACATCCATGCGCACAATATTCGCTTTCTGACTTTCTGCAGGTGGCGTAGTCGAATACGTGACTTTTCCGTCGGCGCCTACGATTTTATAAACGGTGTCGGCGAGCACACTTCCCGAAATCACACACGCAAACGCGCAACCTATCACAAGCTGAATGACCAAGCGAGACGGTAAGGATGAACGAGTATCGATTTGCATGACTAAGCCTAGAGCGGGCGACAAAACTAGAGCTACGAATTGTAGAGCTGGACGACGAATTTTCGAGGTGCCTTTTCGCGCTATTTTTTAGGGAGATAATTTGAAAAGTAGGCTACTTTTGCGCCGCAGGTAGGTCTGACATCTACCCGATTCGAGCAACAAAAAGCCACCCGAAGGTGGCTTTTACATTTAAATATTGGTACTCCCAAGGGGAATCGAACCCCTATTACCGCCGTGAAAGGGCGATGTCCTAACCGTTAGACGATGGGAGCGTCTATTTGAACTAACTACCAATTCTGGTGGAGCTAAGCGGAATCGAACCGCTGACCTCTTGCATGCCATGCAAGCGCTCTACCAACTGAGCTATAACCCCGCTTAGTTTTTAACCTTTTTCGCACCGCCACTGGCGACGTAACGAAGACCAAGATCATACAATAATTTTAGCGGTTACGCAAGTAAGATTTGGGCTTCGCGCACCGGCGCAAAGCTAAAGCGGTGGACTTTTGGAATCGGACCATGAAGCTTTAGTGCACGCATGTGAAGCGCTGTGCCGTAACCTTTATGTTGGGCAAATCCGAATGCAGAAAATTTTGCGTCAAGCGCAATCAATGCCTCGTCTCGATGGGTTTTGGCCAGGATTGAGGCGGCGCTAATGCAGCCGTGAAGGGTGTCACCGCCTATAAATGTTTTGCAGGGAATAGTGATTTGCGGGGCAAACGTGCCGTCGATCCAAGCCTCATCGGGGGATACGGAAAGCGCAGCGACGGCGCGCTTCATTGCAAGCAAAGCCGCTCGCAAAATATTGATTGCATCAATTTCTTCTGCGCTTGCTGTTGCAACGGCGTAGGCGAGTGCGTCGCGCTCAATCAATTGGCGCAATCGATTGCGCGCTTTGGCGGTAAGTTTTTTCGAATCGTTCAGACCGACGATGGGTTTGCTCGGATCAAGAATCACCGCGGCAGCATACACGTCACCTGCGAGGCAGCCGCGCCCAGCTTCGTCTACGCCCAAAATCAACACACTATCGCCCAACAATGCGCAGCACGGCACGCGCA
>JANMDS010000078.1:0-14176 GCA_031376405.1 Betaproteobacteria bacterium | reverse complement strand
GCCACTTGCGAACGGGATGCCCGGTTCGGCAAATAGCTGCACGGGTAGGGCGCAGTGGAATAAAACTGAATGCGCGTAAGGGGAAGGTCGGTCAGCAGACTCATAATTGAAGGATAGTCTAACGCAAGCGCTTCGTCACGCATTTATTTTGCCGCTTGCGGTCGAACTCCACCAATCCAAAAAAAAACTTACTATTTTGAGGAGATAAATCCGAAACAGGGGCGTTTTTACGCCGCAGGTATAAAGCACAGATGAAGTCCGATGAACCCACCTTACACGCCGCCATCCTTTTTGCAGCAGCCATCGCGGTGGTCAATGGGTTCGGGCGCTTTGCCTACGCGCTGCTGCTGCCACCCATGCGCGCCGATTTGCAGTGGGACTACGCACTATCCGGCTGGCTTAATACCGCCAATTCTTTCGGCTACGGTGTCGGCGCGCTTTTGGGGATGGTTTTACTGGCGCATTATCGTCCTGCCGTGTTGTTTGTTGCAGGCTTGGTGGCTACGGTGGCCACCCTTTTTATGTGTGCATTCACCCATGACTTGCTCGCGATGATAGCGTGGCGGTTTTTGTCCGGCGTGGGCTCAGCTTGGGTGTTTGCTTGCGGTGGGGCGCTCATCGCTACCAAATATGGCGCACAACCGGCGCGGGCGGCGGCGGCGATTGCGATTTACTACGCCGGTGGCGGGTTAGGTATCGTGCTTTCAGGCTTACTACTGTGGCCGGTGTTGGGCGGGGCGTGGACGTGGAGCGTAGGGTGGCTCATACTGGGTGTGGCGGGCGCGCTTTTCGCGGTGTTGCCAGCCCGCATCGCGCTCAGTATTGGAGGCGCAACCAGCCGCGTCGGTGCGCCCGAGCACGCACCGGTTTCCGTCACCACATTCAAGCCGCTCATGGTTGCGTATTTCATCTTCGGTGTGGGCTACATCGTATACCTCACGTTCGTCATTGCGTGGATGCGTGAGATGCAGCTTTCAGTGGCAGCTTCAGTCGGGGTTTGGGTACTTTTGGGCGCGGCGGTGATGGCTTCCGGTCAAGCGTGGCGCGGGGCCATGGCGCGCTGGCAAAGTGCGCACACGTTCGCTGCCGCCACGCTGTTAACGGGCGTCGGCACGGCACTGCCACTTTTATCCAACCACCCGACGGTCTTGCTCGCTTCTGCGGTGCTCGTCGGGGGCGCATTTTTCATGGCACCGGGGGCAGTAATGGCGTTCATTCGCGCAAACTTACCTGCGGCGCAATGGGCAAAAGCGATGAACCTTATGACTTGCATTTTTGCAATCGGGCAAGGCATAGGCCCGGTGATTGCCGGAGAAATCGCCGACCGCTGGAGCATGAACGCGGCGATGCTTTTTGGCGCCGTGGCATTAGGCGTGGCTGCGCTCATCGCGCTGACCCAAAAGCCTCTGCGTTCGAGCGGCGTTCCCGCGGGAGCGCTCCGCACAAACGATTGATGGTCGCCCCGGCGAAGGCCGGGGTCCAATTTCGTTAGGCAGCGCAATCTTTAAGAGTTCCTTTTTCCGGCGCACAATTGGATTCTGACCTTCGTCGGAATGACGCAATCACGGGTTGCGTTGTTCGATTTGCAGCGGTGCAGATGTTCCGAAAGTACCACCGCCTAGTTCAGCAAAATACGCAGCCAAAAAAGCATTTTTCAGGGAGATAATTGCCAAAAGTGGCCGTTTTTACGCCGCAGGTATTTACGGCTTACGCCTATTTCCGAGCAATCGCTTATTCGTAAATGTCCACCGCATTGCCGAATAAGTCTTCATCGAACTGCCACACGCCTTGCCGCGCGGGCGCACGTATCAGCTCAGCCAACCGTGCCGCAAACGCGGCCCGGGCAATCGGCTTTGCGCCCAACGAAGCCAAGTGTTCGGTTTCTTGTTGGCAATCAATCCACGGCATATTCCAGCGATGAAGCTGGGCCACCAAATGGGCAAGGGCTACTTTCGAGGCATCCCGCACGTGGGCAAACATGCTCTCGCCAAAAAACATTTGGCCAAGGGATACGCCATAGAGCCCACCTACCAATTCACCCTCGCGCCACGTTTCCACGCTGTGGGCCAAACCTTCGTGGTGGAGCGCAACATACGCGTCCACAATCGAATCGGTAATCCAGGTGCCGTCTTGCCCTGGCCGGGGCGTTTCGCCGCAATGGCGTTTCACCTGCTCAAACGCAGTATCCACCCGCACTTCAAACCCACCATTGCGAATCACTTTAAGGAGCGAGCGCTGCAGTTTGAAATCGGCTACGGCCAGCACCATGCGCGGCTCAGGCGTCCACCACAACACCGGCTGCCCTGGCGAAAACCACGGATAAATGCCTTGGGCGTAGGCCCGCTGCAGCCGCGCCGCGCTCAGCGCCCCGCCCCAGCACAGCAAGCCGTTCGGGTCGTCGAGCGCGGTTTCAATATTTGGAAACGGCTCATCGGTATCGATGTAGGGAAGATCGCTCATAGCTGTAACGTAAACGTAGGTGCAACCGCGTGCCCCATGCTAACCAGCCGAATCTGGCCACTGCAGGTCACAGCTACACCACCACTAAGTTATCGCGATGAATGAGCTCGGGCTCATCGACGTAGCCTAACAACGCTTCGATTTGGCTTGAAGGTGTGCGCAGTATTTTTTGCGCTTCTTCATGGTTGTAGTTCGCCACGCCACGGGCAATGATTTTGCCTTCGGGGTTGGCCACGCTCACCACATCGCCGCGGGTAAATTCTCCCGCCACGGCAATCACGCCGATGGGCAACAAGCTGCGCCCCTCTTCGCGCACCACCCGTGCCGCGCCGGCATCCACGGTAAGCGTGCCCGCCGTACGGACGTGCCCGGCGAGCCAGGCTTTGCGTTTGCTCATCGGCGTTTGCTCGGCATGTAAGTGCGTGCCAATGGCTTCGCCCTGCGCGAGACGCACCAATACATTCGGCTCGCGCCCGCTGGCGATCACCGTGCCTGCGCCGCTCATTTGCGCGCGTTTGGCGGCCCATATTTTGGTGAGCATCCCGCCACGGGAGATGCCCGAGCCTTCGCCACCCGCTGCGGCCTCCCAGCGTGGATCATCCGCGCGCCCCGTGGCTACGAACGTAGCAGCGGGGTCTTTGCGCGGGTCGGCGGTGAACAAACCATCTTGATCGGTTAGCAAGACGAGTACGTCCGCATCAATCAAGTTTGCAACCAGCGCGCCTAACGTATCGTTATCGCCCACACGAATTTCTTCGGTGGAAATCGCATCGTTTTCATTGATAATCGGCACGACACCCAAGCCCAGCAATGTAGTGAGCGTAGAGCGCGCGTTTAAGTAGCGTTTGCGATCCGCTAAATCTTCGTGCGTGAGCAAAATTTGCGCCGTGCGTAAGCCATGTGCGGCGAAGGCATTTTCATACACTTGCACCAAACCCATTTGGCCCGTCGCTGCGGCCGCGCGCAGCTCGTGCTCCGCGCTCGGACGGGTTTTCCAGCCTAGGCGCTGCATGCCTTCGGCCACCGCGCCAGATGAAACCAACACCACCTCACGCCCTTCTTTGCAAAGCGCCGCAATTTGCGCGGCCCAACTCGCCAGCGCCGCGTGGTCGAGCCCCTTGCCATCAGCGGTAACGAGCGATGAGCCGACTTTGACGATAATGCGTTTGGCGTGGTGGACGAGGGACATTGCGCGGGCAAGAAAACTACGATAATCTCAGTTTACGGGCATCGGTTTATCGTTCAAACCTTGCGTCACGGAGCCTTCGCTAGGCACCGTCTAGTGTTCACAAATCTGCAAAGATTTTTTTGGGCGATAAAGTCAGAAACAGCGCATTTTTGCGCCGCAGGTATCCACGATGGTTAACTAAAAAAACGTTTTGAACAGGGGTTTCGTCGGCAACGGTCTTTGTAGTTATGATGTCCGCGTAGTAAATGATAATTTCTTTTAAACGCTGCGCATAAACACGTTAAAGTGTTTGCGAATCGGCCTTCATGCTGTGTATAAACAATGGGAATCTAGACGCTGAAATGGGGCGCTCAATCGTTGTTTGTTAAGTACGCCAATAAAAAATATTACAGTCAGCTAAGCATTGAACATTCGTCAATTTTCGCGGGATGCGTTTCTTCATTTTTGTGAGGGTTCAGGGCATTTATCGGATGAATGGATGCAACTGCATCCATTCTCGTCCTCCGCATCGCTATCGCCTTTCACGCACTACGTCTGCGACGAGCGATCGTGTGTGGTTGTCGTCTCCCCGAACAACGTGCTTCAGCTTAACGAAAGCTTACTCTTCGAAAGCCCAAGCCACGCGCCGCGTCGCTATCGCAGTTTCAACAACTACTATGCCTCGGACTTCATGCTTCCCGGGCTGCACACTGCATGCCCTGACGCGATCGCAGCAAGCTTAGGTAGGCGCGAGCAAGCGCCCACCCAGCTCGTCTTATCTCCGATGAAAGACGATGCAACCACTGAGCGTTATTTGCTCGCGCTCAATCAAAATGGTTGGCGTTCTCAAAAATACGCGGTGACAGGCAACTGGTATTTGCCGTGTTTCGGGCTTAGCTACGCAGCGTATCTGGCGCAGATGCTCGCGCGCGGTGGCAATCCGGTGCGGCGCAAAGCGAAAGCGTTTTTTAAGTCTCAACACAATCGCGTTGAAATCGTAACCGACTTATCAACAAGGCCGGAGCTTGAGCACATTTACCATGCGGTGTACAAAAAAAGTTGGCATGGTTATGAGTCCCACCCGGAATATATTTCAGCTTGGATGCGCTCCTGCGCGGCACGCGGCTGGCTGCGCCTGGGCATCGCCTGGGTGGGCGATCAGCCGGTGGCGGTTCAGTTTTGGTTCAAGATCGGTCATAAAGCGTTCATTTACAAAATGGCGTACGACCAAAACTACGCCGAGTGGTCTGCCGGGACGGTGCTCACCGGTGAGATGTTCCGGCACGCGCTCGATATCGACGGCGTCCGGGAAATCGATTTTTTGTCCGGCGACGATGCCTACAAGCGCGTTTGGATGACGCACCGGCGGCAACTGGTCGGTATCGAAGCGTTTAACATTCGCACCGCGGCGGGGCTCACGCGCTGGTTCCTTCACAAATGCGCGCGCTCCGCGCAAGCGCTGGCGCGCGCCCAACGTGGCGAAACCGCCGAGCCTACCGATCTGCGCACGCCGCAAAAAGTCTAGGCTAGCAACTTCTCTCCGAGCCTGCGCGTTGGTAATGGCCAGCGTGGCAACAGGGTTTGCGCGTGTACGTCAGTTGTTAGCCTGGCGGCGCTCGCGTAGACTTCGGATATGTTCGATCTTCTTTCCTTGCTGCCAACCGGCACTACGCTACTGGCCTTTCTCGGAGCGAGCTTGGTGCTGGCGGTGACGCCGGGCCCTGGCGTACTGTTCATCGTAATGCGTACGCTCGCCCAAGGGCGATTGGTAGGTTTCGCCTCGGTGGCCGGCGTCGCGCTGGGTAATTTGGGCAACGCGCTGGCCGCTGCACTCGGGTTGGCCGCGTTGTTCGCCGTGTCGTCGATTGCGTTTACCGCTGTGAAATGGGCGGGCGCGGCGTATCTGATTTTTTTGGGCGTTCAGCAACTGCGTGAGGCGATGCGGCCATCAAAACCTGCGGCGCAAAACGAGGCCATTTCCGAATTTATCTCCCCAAAAACAGCGCCAAAATTGCGCACGATAGTGCGTGATGGCGCGCTGGTAGCGCTCTTCAACCCGAAAACCACGATTTTTTTCGCAGCCTTTTTGCCGCAATTTATGCGTGCCGATGCTTCAACGGTGGGGCAGGGTATTGCGTTGGGCGCGTTGTTTGTGTTGATCGCAGCGACCACGGATGTTTTCTATGCGCTCATCGCAAGCGCCGTTGCGCCACTTCTACAGCGCAATGTGGGCCAGGCGCGGGCTGGCAAATTTGCGCTGGGCGCTACGTTTATCGGCTTAGGCGTGATGACGGCGCTCGCGCAGCGCCCAAAATCTTAACTATTTCTGCGCCGAAGCGGTGCGCACGACCGAACCACCGGGCGGCGGTTTAGTTAAATCGCTCGGCTTTTTCTTTGGCGAATGCGGGTTTTCAAGCCGCACAAGCATTTCGTAAAAAGAACGAATCCGATCCACATACTCCAGCGCCTCGTGCCCGCGTGCGTGGCCAAACTTGAGCGTGGCGGCTACTTTGGGCTGGGCGAGCAGGCTAATTTGGGTTTTCACATCGGCCCAGCTATTTGGGTTTAAGTTCGCCCGCTGCGCCAAAATCCGCGCGTCGTTAACGTGCCCTAATCCGATGTTGTAAGCGGCGAGCGCAAACCAGGTGCGGTCTGGCTCAGCAATGTGGTCTGGCGTGGAGCGATGCAAATACGCCAAATGCTTCGCGCCCGCCGCAATGGCCGCTTTTGGGTCGCTACGGTCTACCCGATACATGTTGGCCGTATCTTGCGTGAGCTGCATAAAGCCCCACACGCCGGTGTAACTCACCGCTTTCGCTTGCCATTGACTTTCTTGATAAGCAAGCGAGGCGATCAAGCGCCAATCAATGCCGGTTTCTTCCTGGGCTTTGCGCAATTCGCCCCGCCAAGCGGGAAGTGTTTCTTCCACGCGCTCTTCAAACACACGGGCATCGAAGCTATTCACGGCCAAGGTATGCCCAAAATGCCGCTCTTTAAGCTGCGTTACCGTGCGGTCGGCCACCGAGTTCGTCATGAAATGGTGGATTTCGCCATTGAGCGCATGGTCGCGCGAGCGCGTTGTCCAAGCCCGCCCCGCGTCGTGCACCGTCACGCCTTTACCCGCTAGCGCGTGCACATGTTGCGTGGCCTCAAATAAATTGCCCTCCACCAAAGCCAGTGGAATTTCGCCCTCGTTTACCGCCTGCATCAGGGCATCGTCACTTTTGCCGGCAAAGCGGGTGAACGCCACGTTGGGGAATTGCGCGATGAGCCCCGCAAAGGCGCGGCTATCGAAAATCCGTGACTGTACGGCTACGATTTTTCCGGCTAACTGTTCAGTAGATTTCGGCTTTGTCTGACCCGAAGAATAGATGATGATCCAAGGATTTTCGGCGTAATTAACCGAAGTTAACGATAAATGATCGTTTTTCTCGCTGGTAAAACCGAACGGTGCAATATCAATTTTCCCTTGCGACAGCGCGCTGCGCGCTGCGGCGGTATCGGCGAAATAGAAGTATTCTGCGCTGCGTCCCGTGCGGCGCACAAAGGCATCGACAAAACTATGTTCAAACCCCGCCATCCCTACGAATGGCCCCGCAGAAGAAATGGTCGGACCGCTTAGCAAACCTACACGCAGATGCGAAGGCGAAAATTCAGCAGGCGCGACGTGTTTTTGCAGCGGGTCCCATTGACGTTTAGCGCGCTCAAGGGCAAACACTGCCGCGCCCCACGGAGCAGCCATCAAGGCAACCCCGATGAGTGCAATCATCCCATTTCGCCAATTTTTGAGTAAATCGCCCAAACGACCCCGTGCCGATAAATTTTCAGACTCCAAAGTTTCGCAGGGGACGGCGTTTTAATGCAAGACGCATGTCATGGCTGCCAGTTCGTGGCGTATGCCGCGCCTAACCGTTTATCTTTTTGGAAATGATAAATTGTGAAAACGTATCGTAGTGTATTGAAATTAAATAACTAATTAAAATATGCCGAAATACCTGCGGCGTAAAACGAAGTATTTTCCAGAATAATCTCTCGAAAAAACACCGTTTTTTGATCGGCGAGAAACTCACTTTCCGGCATCGACCCGCCTACAATCTCGCGATGGTCCTCGACGCAAATCGCCCACCCCTGCAGCGCGCCTACACCGCGCGCGTGGGCGTTGCGGGACTGACGCTGGCGCTGCTTTTTGTCATTGCGCTTGCCTCGGGCCGCGTGCCGGTAGCGATTTCGGATGTTTTTTCCGCACTTTCTGGGCTTGTCCAACCGCACCCCGCAGGGTTTTCCACCGCAGATGTTGTTGCGCAACTACGCGTGCCCCGTGCGCTTGTCGCCATGCTGATTGGTGCCGCACTGGCCGTCTCCGGCTTATGCAGCCAGGTGGCGTTGCGCAATCCGCTGGCCGCGCCGGACGTGCTCGGTGTGTCCGCTGGCGCGGCACTTGGGGCCTGTATCGCCATTTTGACGGGCAGCTTCCCGCCCGTGTTAGCGGCCTTTGTCGGCGGGATGGCCATCGCGTTGCTGGTGGACACCGCCGCCCGACACGTCGGCGCGCGCTCCGGGCGCGATCCCGTGTTGGTGCTCATCCTCATTGGCGTATCCGTCGGCGCACTCTGCGCGGCCGGCATTACGCTTACCAAGTGGTGGGCAGACCCATTTTCCAAAGGTCCAACGCTCACATTTTGGCTCGCAGGCGGGCTGGGCAACGCAGGCTGGCGGGAAGTTGGCCTATTGTTAGTGCCACTTGCGCTCGCGCTGGGCTTATTGCTTTGGTTAAAGCAAAAACTGCCCATACTGGAATTGGGCGACGAAGTGGCCGCCTCGGCTGGCGCGAATGTAACCGCGCTGCGTCGGCTCGCGCTTGTGGCCATTTCGCTCGCCACGGCCGCTACCGTCGCGGTCGGCGGTTTGCTCGGCTGGCTTGCCCTCATCGTGCCCCACCTCGCGCGTGCTTTGAGTCCGCCCGGGGTCGCGCAGCCGTGGGCGCTGAGCGCATTGCTCGGTGCGGCGCTCATGTTGGCGGTGGATACGCTCTGCCGCAGCGTATCGGATGTGGAGTTGCCGCCGGGCGTGGTGTTAGCGGTATTGGGCGTACCAGGGTTTTTGTGGGTGCTCTTGCGTCGGGCCAGGCTGTGAAACGTTTTTTGTGGGTGTTGTGGCGTGGGGCGCGGGCGTGAGCGCGCTCATCGAAACGCGGCAATTGGTGTGCGGTTTTGGCGGGCGCGCGCTGCATCAGCCAGTGGATCTCGAAATCCACGCGGGCGAAAGCTGGGTGCTCTTGGGTGCAAACGGCGCAGGCAAATCCACGCTGTTGCGTACGCTGCTCGGGCTACAAGCGCCAATTTCGGGCAGCGTGCACATTGAAAACGCGCCGCTCACAACGCTCACTTCCGCGCAAAAAGCCGCCATTCTCGCCTACGTACCCCAGCGCGCGCTCATCCCAGAAGGGTTAACCGTGGAGGCGCTGCTCCGGCTTGGGGCGTATCGGGATGCTGCGCTTTTGGCGAACATCCCACATGTATTGGAGCAGGTGAACGCCAGCGTTTGGCGTGAGCGCCTGGTTACAGAGCTCTCCGGGGGCGAACAGCAGCGGGTGCTCATCGCCCGCGCGCTCGTGCAAGGCGCCAAAGTGCTCGTGCTCGATGAGCCTACCGCGCACTTAGATATCGCCAGTTCTCAGGAGATAACGGCGCTTTTGGTTCAAATTTGCGCCGCAGGTATCAGCGTCATTTTCTCCAGCCACGATCCGAACGATGCGCTACGGTTGCATGCGAAAACGTTGGCGTTTTTACCGAGCGGCGCCATTGAAAGTTTTTCGGAAAATACGCTTACGGCCGCAGATTTAGCGCGGATTTACAGCGTGCCGTTCCTGGCTTTAGCGCTCGACGGTAGGCATCGATTTATCCCCCACGAACGCTAGATTTTTTAGGCGATCGTCGGTTGTAAGTCAGCGCCAATTCAATGCACTGCGAAAGTAACGGTGTGTTGATTTCGTCGGCAACATTCACAATCACCGCGCGGGTGCCTTCATAGGTAAGGGCGTTGCCAAACATCTCTTTAAACGAATCGACCAGCGTGGTTTGGCAAAGAAAATAAAGCGCACAGCGGGTGTCGTCTTTCCGATACCGATCAATGCGAATCATGCTCCCACTTTTACTCGCGCTCGCGAGGTAGCTTGGCTGCCCCCAGCGCACCGTTTCTTCCAGGGCACCTACGCCCTGCGTTTGCGCTGCACACTGGTAAAGCAGCAGCCGTAGCGCATGCAATTTCACCTGCACCGGTTTCGGATACTTTTGCAAAATTTCTGCAACGGCAGCGCTGGGCTTTGCGAGCATACTCTACTTCAGCGCGGCCACTGGCAGGCATATCGCGCAGCTAAATGCGCCGCTCGCTTCGTCGCGGGTATCGCTTGCCCGGTAGAGCTCAAACATCGGGCGGGCATCAAGCTGCATGCCGCTTTTTGGCAACCAATGCCCGAGCATTTGTTCCCACGCCTCCGGCATTTCCGCACTCGTGCCACGAAATGTGCCCAACGCGTACTTGCCGCCGGGCAACCGCGCGGTTTGAAACCCCGCAGGCACCGCCGCGTCCGCAGCAATTTCAACGCACGCATCGTAGCGGCACTCCGAAGGCGGCGTGTGCGTCGGGTCGTCGTGGCCAATACCCATCATCGTGCCAGTCAAACCCGCCGCGTTACACGCGTCATTAAATTTGCGCCAAAACGCCCCAATTGCCGCTCCATACGGGCCGGTGTGACGCAAATAAGCGATGCGCGTGGGAGGAAGCGTGGCGATTTCAACTTGCATAGTTTTTTGAGTTTGAGTGCGAGAAGGTTAAATGTTACGCCTTGTGGGGGGAGGGGGGCCGTTTGAAGCGTGGAATTGCTGGGCGGATTCTTTTCATTGAGAAGATAATTCTTCAAATTCGTTGTTTTTAAGTCGCAGCGATGGTTGGTTTTTACGCAAAAATGCATCGTAGTCGTACGAGGATTCTGAGCATAAGTCACCGCAAGCGTGCTAGCCGAGCGGTAAGTATTTTCGGGTAGGCTGAATTATCATGTCTAGGTTGCGAATTTCTCAGCGATAAGATCCGATGCGAGTTGACATTGGGGGCTGAACGCGTAAGAATCATGTTAATAAAAAAGATATGTCTGGAAACGCAATCCCGCGATTGAGAACAACCTTATTGGAATGTCTACATGGAAATCCGTAATGCTGTTTCAAACTTCAAACTTCAAACTTCAAACTTCAAACTTCAAACGCGCTCTAATTACTGCCGCGGCTGCATGTTTCGGTAGTATTTTGCTCGCTGCACCTTTACCAAAAATCGAGTTTAATGAGTCAGGCTTTACGTTCAACCATTCCGTTAATGGTTTAGTAGGGAGCGTTTCAGGCAAAGGCAGCCATTTCGAAAAGGTAAAAGTCAATGGAGTTGAGATGACGGTGACGTTTCTCACAAACAGCGAGGGGTCAGCTGTCATCTACCACCTTTACAGCGATTCGAATGGTCGCCCGCTTGAGCTGATTTCAATTTATGGTGCCGAAAGCAAGCTAGAGAACAACTTTGTTTTGAACCGCGAGTCTCGATCAGTGGAGGAAATTAGAGCGACCATACGAGAAAATTTGCGTTCAGATCAGATTCAAATTGACGGTAATGTTAGAACTCGTTTTGAGGCCATTACGCAGTCTCGGCAAACCCAACAAAATCGAGATTTTGCAAAGTCGGATACAGATAGGGAAATTTGCATCGTAAGGTGCGATGTGAGGAAGGATAAGGCCTATAACTCGTGCGACGCGGCTTTCGAGGCACAAACCAGTGGATGTTCATCAATTACGGAATTCAATCCCTTAAGTGTATTGAATCCTGTAACGTCTACAAGCGCTGCGTTTTGTCGAAGTAGTGCGATATCTAGGAAACAGACGTGCAGAAACGATGCCTCGGAGCAATGGGGGTACTGTAAGATCATATGTTTGCTTGAGCCAAGACCGAAAAACCCGCTGAGTCAGTAAGACCCTTAGCGATTGGCTCGCAGTTTATTGTGAGCTAATCGCGGTAGTGGCTCGTTGCGCACTACGATTTCCAAAGCGTTCCTGTCTTCGCAACACAAAAATCTGAACTGCCTCGATTGCGGCCTTCGGCCTCATCGCGGCTACGATTTGTTCGATTTTCACGCAAATACCCAAACCGAAAAAAACGGGCATTTTTCAGGAGATAAATCGCTAAATATGCCGTTTTTACGCCGCAGGTTTTTACTAAAAACGCCCTCCTTCCACCCATATAAACCCAAACCCGCACGCTAGCGTAAACTACTCGCTGGCGGGTCGCCCCGCATGGTGAGATTGCCAATCTGGTCAGGTCCGGAAGGAAGCAGCCACAACAATCGTAGCCAGTGCCGGGGGAACGGCTCGCCAACTTACCCTTGCAGTGCCGCTTTTGCGTATCTGCCCAGCACGCCCCACTATGACCGCTACCGCCCTCGCTCGCAAATACCGTTCGCGCAATTTCGACGAGTTGATCGGGCAAAGCCACGTCGTAAAAGCCCTTTCGCACGCACTCACTACGGGGCGCTTGCACCATGCGTATTTGCTCACGGGCACACGCGGCGTGGGCAAAACGACTATCGCGCGGATTTTGGCGAAATGCTTAAATTGTGAAACGGGCGTAACAGCCAAGCCCTGCGGCGTATGCAGTACCTGCGTATCAGTAGAGCAGGGGCGGTATGTTGATTTGCTCGAGCTCGATGCAGCCTCGAACACCGGCGTAGACGATATGCGCGAAATTATCGAAAACGCCCGCTACGCGCCCACCGCCGGACGTTACAAGGTATACCTCATCGACGAGGTACATATGCTTTCGAAAAATGCGTTCAACGCTATGTTGAAAACGCTGGAAGAGCCGCCCGAGCATGTGAAGTTTGTATTGGCAACCACTGATCCGCAGAAAATTCCCGTCACGGTGCTTTCGCGCTGTTTGCAATTTAACTTGAAGCAATTGCCCCCCGATTTGATTGCTGGGCATTTGGTCGACGTGCTCACCAAAGAAAACGTGCCCCACGACGCGCAAGCCGTGCAGTTAGTATCTCGGGCTGCGGCGGGTTCGATGCGCGATGCGCTCTCGATTACCGATCAAGCCATTGCGTTTGGCCACGGCAAGCTCGAAGCCGAGCAAGTGCGCACCATGCTCGGGGTCGTAGATAGCGAATATGTGTTGCGGATCGCCGCAGCGCTCGCCCAGAACGACGGCGCGGCGATTTTGAACGAGATTGAAACCTTGCAATCCCGCAGCATTTCGTTTGATTCCGTGCTGCAAGAAATGGGCTTGCTGTTTCACGATATTGCGCTCAAGCAAAGTGTGCCCGATGCCCAGATTTCCAGCGCTTGGGATGTAGGCGATTTAGTGAACGCCTTCACACCGGAGACCGTACAAGTGCTCTACCAAATCGCGCTAACCGGCAGGCGGGATTTATCGCTCGCTCCTGATGAGCGCGCGGGCCTCACGATGGCGCTCTTGCGCATGCTGGCGTTTGTACCGGCTTCGGGCGAGCAAATCCCTGCGGCGCGCACAAGTCCCGCTCTCCCTCGGGGAGAGGGGGTTTTGGCAAATTCGGGGGTGAGGACAGCTGAAAGTGGAAACGCCCAAAAACCACTGCGCGCGGTGGGGCCGAGCGTGAGCGTGATGCCTTCGGTTGGGGTCGTTCGAGAAGATCAAAAACTTCAAGGTAGAGGACTGGAGAACGCTGAGGTCGCAGAGGAAAATCGGGAGCAAAATTCGGAGAGATATTCTTCAAAACGTGCCGAAATGGCGCCGCAGGTATTGAGTGGAAATGCGGATCGCTCGCAGGATGATCGTCCGCGCGCCGAGGATCGCCCCCTCTCCCCTTGGGAGAGGGTTGGGGTGAGGGAAAACACCCAACCAACGGCGAACGGTTCTCAATCTTATTTCCCTCACCCTAACCCTCTTCCAGTGGGAGAGGGGCCTTTTCTGGGGGCTGCGCCACAAAGCGAAAAAAGTACTGGTGCAAACACAAACACTAAAAATCATCATTCATCCGCCGCCGAATCTTCCTCCCTAAACTTCGATGGCGATTGGCCTGCACTCATTGCCCGTCTGCCGCTTGTAGCCCTCACGCGCGAGTTCGCCCGCAACACCGCGCTCATTAAACAAGTGGGCAACACCTTTTATGTGAACCTGCCCGACAACAAGCGCCCGCTCATCAAGCAACAAGCAAAGCTCAAAGATATTTTGATTGAGTTTTTTGGCAAACCGGTGCGCCTTGAAGTGGAATTAGGTGAGTTAAACGCCCTTGCGCCGCAAATCAAAGTCGCCGCGCTGCCCACACTTGCCAAGCAAGAAACGGCGGAGCGCAGCGAAAAAAAACGTAAAGCCGAAGAAGAGTTCGTCGCCAGCCCGTTCGTACAAACGCTCGTGCGCGACGCTGGCGACGAACTCTTCTTCGGCTTTACGTTTTTTTTCGCTGCGCTCCGCCGTTTCTTGCTTGGCAAGTGTGGGCAGCGCGGCGACTTTGATTTGCGGCGCAAGGGCGTTTAACTC
>JANMDS010000071.1:0-1889 GCA_031376405.1 Betaproteobacteria bacterium | reverse complement strand
CACCGGGGCGATGATTTTTTCCGCATTGCGTGCCGGTGATCGAGCAATTAACATGCCGCGATCGGTATCGGGGTCACCAATCATGATGGGTGAAAAATGCTTTTGAAACTCCGAATCGCTCGAGTCCGCCCAGGTAATTGTTTGGTGCAACAGCAAATCGGTAACGCCAACTATATTTACCCCACAGCGATATAGCTCAGGCGTTGCAACGAGCCCTTGCATCACCGCGTAGCCACCAAAGCTCGCGCCCACAATGCACACCCGCTTCGCATCGGCCACGCCTTGCTTCACCGCCCATTGCGCCCCATCGGCCAAATCGTCTTGCATGGTGCCGCCCCATTGCTTGAATGAAGAAATGAGATGTTTGGTACCAAGACCCAGCGTGCCGCGAAACTGCGGGCGCAACACCGCATAACCGCGGGATGCAAAAAATTGCGTTTCAGCACTCCATTGGGTGTCTTCGTTAAAAACCCAGGGACCACCGTGCACCAACAAAACCATGGGGAGGTTTTTACCGGAGCCCGTGCGTGGCAGCGTGAGCAGCGCCGGAATCGGGAGACCGTCGCGAGCGGTATAGCGCACGAGTTTGGTCTCTGCCATGAGCTCAGATTTGATCTCAGGCAGCGAATCAAACAAATACTCAATTTTTCGCGTTTCACCATCAAACAAATAGATGGTGCCTGGGTTTTTTTCCGAAGCAGAGAAAATCAAAAACCGTCGACCTTGCGCAGGTGGCACAAACGCATTGATTGCGCCGGGCAGCGCTGCGTCAACCGCCTTTTGCGTCGCCTTCCAACCTTCATCAAACCAAATCGTTGCGCCGCGATCATTTGCGGCGCGCGCACCAACCGCTTTGCGCTGCCGACGATCAAACACAACCTCGCCGACATCTTGGCCCGGCAACTCAAGTAGCGTGCGCACCACCGTTTTAGTTTGCGGATCCCATTGCACCAAAGCGCTGGTGTCGCGGCCAGCGTTGCTTGCTGCGTATACCGTTTTTCCATCGAAGTCGATAGCGATGGGCACCGTACCAGGCTGCCGAAAATCGGCATCGTGGATTTTTTGCCAACTCGCTTGATCTTCACCTTGATAGTAGATTTGCGAATTGGTCCGCTCACTGGCGATCACAATGCGCGGCAGATCATTGTGATCGATGCGAAGTCCCTGCACACGCGCCGGCACGTTGGTTGTGAGCAACGTACGTCGCCCGGTGCGGGTGTTGATGCGGTAGAGGTCGAAACTGTCCACGCTGCGCTCAGTGCTGAAGGCCAAAATATCATCACCAGGGTCTTTTGGCATCCCAGCGTAACCTGTACGGCGATAAACCACCGAGCCAGAACGTGAGGACTCAAGTGCCGATTGCGCCAAGCGACGAAAGCCTGCGCCATCACGATCGATGGCGTAGAGTCCGCCGAAGTTCACCATGCCGATCCCCGAGGCTTCAAACACATTTCCGCTGCTAAATACCAATCGCTTATCGTTTACCCAGGCTACGCTAACGACATCGAACTCTTCGAATGACGTGACAATCGTTGGCTTGCGTGATTCGATATCGTAAATGAGGACGTTTTGTCGGCCCTTCACTCGGGTTAGTATTGCAATGGATTTTCCGTCGGGCGAAAGCGTAGGGCGGCTTGCGGCAGCAACTTGAAAAAAACGCTCTACCGGAATCTGAGATGGTGTTTGAGCGCTGGCGATCGAAAGCAAGGCGCAGCAAAAAAGGGCAAGGGCAAACCGACTAGCTCTGTCCCCGGTTCAGTTACGCACGCTCGACGCTGCGGGCGGCCGCATCTCTCGCACGATCCTACAGATGGCGTGGCCGGTGGTGGTAGAGCGGCTCTCGATCTCGGTGCTGAGCGCGGTTGATGCGGCGCTGGTCGGGCACTACG